>CADCUJ010000113.1 GCA_902805855.1 uncultured Nocardioidaceae bacterium | reverse complement strand
CTCGCCACCCGCCCCTGAGGCGAGATCCATCGCCGCACCCGTTGAGATGGGGCCCGCACCCGTTGAGATGGGGCCCGTGCCGGTTGAGATGGGGCCCGTGCTCGTTGAGATGGCGCCCGTGCCGGTTGAGATGGGGCCCGCGCGACGATTTCCCCGCCCTCGGACCGGCAGGCTAAACTCGCCGAGGCCCAATCGGCACTGCGCTCGTAGCTCAACGGATAGAGCATCTGACTACGGATCAGAAGGTTGGGGGTTCGAATCCCTCCGAGCGCGCCAACGGCCCGTCCAGGCGGCGCTACGAATTTGCAGGTGACGGACCCTGCCGGACCTCGCTAGCCTGCCGGGCATGGACGCTCCGATGACGATCAACCGGGTCATCCACCACGCCGTGCGACGCGACCTCGCCCGGCTCGACGCAGCGCTGGCTGCGGTCGGCGAAGACGACCAGCCACGGGCCGCGGACCTGCACCGCGCCTACGCGAACCTGCGCCGGGAGCTGACCCACCATCACGAGCAGGAGGACCAGCTGATCTGGCCGATGCTCGCCAAGCTCGACATCGACTCCGAGCTGCTCTCGGCCATGGAGTCCGAGCACCAGGACATGAGCCGTGCGCTCGCGGACACCGACGCTGCGCTCGAGTCGTTCGCCATGACCGGCGCGGCAGCCGACGCCAGGAGGGCGCGGGAAAGCGTCGTCTCGACGCGGGCCGTCGTGGACCGGCACCTGAGCCACGAGGAGGACGAGCTCGAGCCGGCGATGCTGCCACACCTGGACTCACCGGAGTGGAAGGCGGTCGAGAAGAAGCTGAGCCGCCAGCCGCCCCCAGTGGCCGGCCGGTTCTTCGCCTGGGTCCAAGACGGGATGAGCGAGGAGGATCGGGCGTTCCTCGACTCCACCGTGCCCCGTCCGGTGACCGGGATCCTGAGTCGAGTCTTCGGGCGCAGGTACCACCGCGAGATCGCACCCGTCTGGCAGGCCTGACCCGTCACCTGCTGGCGGCGGTCGCGTTCACCTGTGGACCCTATGCTCAGCCAGCATGGCCCCCGCTTCAGCAGCCGCCCTCGTGCAGGACGAGCTGCGCCGACTGGCTCAGACGTGGGCGCAGCTCGACCCGCTGGTCCGCAGCGACGCCCCCGACTCCGTGCACAAGATGCGGGTGCTGTGCCGTCGGCTCCGGAGCCTGCTGGCCAGCTGCCGCCCGTTGTTCGACCCCGAGGTCACCGACCCGCTCCGAGACGAGCTGAAGTGGTACGCCGCCCTCCTGGGTGAGGCACGGGACGCCGAGGTGATGCGGGAGCGGCTCAGCGATCTGCTCGCCGAGCAGCCCGCAGACCTGGTGCACAGGGAGGCGGTGGACATCGTCGTCGCCGGGTTGGGGGCCGAGTACGCGCGGGCGCACGAGGCGGTGGTCAAGGCGATGGGTGGCAGGCGCTACGCGAAGGTTGGCGAGGGGGTCACCGCACTCGCAGAGCAGCCGCCGTGGACCGAGCTCGCCCAGGACCCGGCGGGCGACGTACTCCCGTCACTGGTGGCCAAGGACTGGAAGCGGCTGCGCCGTCGCGCTCGACGAGTGGAGTCCGCGGCCGCGGAGGAACGCGCGGAGGCGCTCCACGAGACCCGGAAGGCCGCCAAGCGCCTGCGCTACGCAGCCGAGCTCGCGCAGCCGGTCGGTGGCGAGGATGCCAGCGCCCTCGCCAAGGCCGCGAAGCAGATCCAGTCAGTGCTCGGCGACCGGCAGGACGGCGTCGTGACGCAGGCGAGGCTGCACGAGCTGTCCGGCCGCGGCGAGGGGGAGAGCGGCTTCGCCTTCGGGCGGCTGCACGCAGTGGAGCAGGAGCGCGCGTCAGTGGCGGACGCGTCATACCAGCAGGCCTGGAAGCGGGCGTCCCGCAAGCGGCTGCGCCGCTGGCTGGCCTAGGGCGGCTCACCCGGACGTCAGCGGGGCGGACCCCGGCCTTCGGTTAAGAACCTGACAAACCACCGCGGGCTCAGTCTCGAGTGGCCGACCATGGAAGTCCGGAACCGGTCCGAGGGGAAGCGGAGGAGCCTCAGTGTCTGTCCTGGTGGAGCTCACGCCGCACTCGGCGTCGAGGTCGGTGCGCACGCCGGCCCACCGGGCGGCTGCGAGCGTGACCCGCACGGGCGTGACCGCCGTCCTGTCGCTGGCTCTCGTACTTGCCGTCACCGGCTCGGTGACCATGGTTTTCGGCGCTCTGGCGGGCGGCGGCGCGCTGATGCTGGCCTCTGCCGCAGCACTGGTGTTGCGCCGAGACCGGAGGGCGCGCTCCTGGCAGCGCGAGCTCGAGGCAGCCTGCGGGGTGCACGAGCGCAGGACGCTCAACCTGCGCCGGGTCCTCTAGCCCTCGATCATCGACGGCGGGCGCCGGAGGCCGGCGAAAGATCCGCAGGGCCCACGCCCGCACGAGTCGGCTCAGCGGCTCAGCTCCTGGTTGATCAGCGGCTGTAGCCGGGGCAGCTCTGAGGTGATGCCGAGCATCTCCGACTGGGAGGCGAGCATGTCGCGGAACAGCGCACCGCTCTCGATGATCCGCGGGTCACAGTGTCCGAACACCTCCAGGGTGACGGTGCCGTAGCAGGCCACCCAGGAGCGGATGAACACCCACAGCAGCCCGCGAGCGTACTCGGGTATCTGGCCGGGCTTCATCGGCATCACCGGGTCCGCGAGCGCGTCGACCACGGCCGGGTCGAGGTCCTCGATGGCGGGGACGGGGAATTGGTACCTCTCCCAGAGCCGGCCCAGCAGCTCGGTGAAGACCAAGCCGGTCTGCTCGTCCGGGATGTCCCCGGGGTGCTCGGCGTGTGCGGTGACCGGGTTCGCGAAGACCAGCCCGAACTCCTCACGGTGAGCCAGAGCCCAGCGGCGGAAGGCGCAGGCGACGCTGACGATCTGGGCTGCCGGGTCATCGTCGGGTTGGGAGTCGCGAGCCTCGGTGAGCAGCTCGGCGGTCTCGGCATCGATGTCCGCGGCCACGAGGTGGACCAGGTCCTGGTAGCTGGAGACGTAACGGTAGAGCGCCGGCGCGGTGATCCCCATCCGCTGGGCGACCGCTCGAAGGGACAGTCCGGCGGGGTCGGTGAGCAGGGCGCGGGACACGCCGACGATCTCGTCCAGGGTCGCCTGGCGTTGGCGCTCTCGGCGGGTGGCTCCCCCGGTCGCACGGGCGGGGGTATCGGCCTGGCTGCTCACTACATGCCCTTCTGCTGGGTCTTGACGACTATCAGTTTACAGTGTTCACTGTGAACGCCGTAAACCCTAGTTATACATCTTCACTGCAAGGAGCAGGTCATGATGCAGCGTTGGGCGCAGTTGCTGGTCAGCCGGGCACGCTTCGTGCTGCTGTTCGGCGTCGTGGCAGCGGTCGCCGCCGGCGTGTACGGCGTCGGAGTCTTCGCCTCCCTCAGCGACGGGGGCTTCGAGGACCCCGCGTCGGAGTCGGCCCGAGAGCTCGCCCTGGAGCAGGAGACCTTCGGCAACCGGTCCGTCGACGTGGTCGCGATCTACTCCGCCCGAGACGGCGGTACGGCGACCGCTCCGGCGTTCCGACGCGAGGTGGAGTCGATCGTGGCCGGACTCCCGGAGGAGGCTGTCGCCTCGACGACGACGTACTACGACACCGCGTCCCCGGGCCTGATCAGCCGTGACCAGACCGCGACCCAGGTGCTGATCAGTCTCCAGGGTGGGAGCCAGGACGAGATGAGCGCCAGCTACGACGCGGTCAGGGAAGACCTCGAGTCGTCGCGGCTCGAGACGGACCTCGGCGGACCCTGGGCGGTCTACGGCGATGTCAACGAGATCGCGTCCGAGGACCTCGCGCGAGCGGAGTCGTTCTCGCTGCCGATCGTGCTGCTCCTCTCCCTGCTGATCTTCGGCAGCCTGGTGGCGGCCTCCATGCCGGTGATCGTCGGCGCCGTCGCCGTGGTCGGCGCGCTGGCCGTCGTACGCCTGCTCACGACCTTCACCGAGGTGTCGGTGTTCTCGATCAACATCATCACCTTGCTGGGGATGGGGCTCGCGATCGACTACGCGCTGTTCGTGGTCAGCCGGTTCCGCGAGGAGCTCGCGAAGCGCCCGGACGACGATGCCGGTGCCGTGCGCGCCGCCGTCCTGACGACGATGGCGACCGCCGGGCGGACGGTGCTGTTCTCCGGGCTCACCGTGGCCGCCGCGATGGCCTCGCTGCTGATCTTCCCGCAGGGGTTCCTGCGGTCGATGGGCTACGGCGGGATCGCTGCCGTCGTGGTGGCGATGGTCGCGGCCCTCACCCTGCTCCCGGCGATGCTCATGCTGCTCGGGCGGCGGATCGACGCCGGCCGGCTGCCCCGGGGGTTGCGCAGGAGGAGCAAGCACCGCGTCGCGGGATCCACCCCAGGTCGAGGAGCCTGGGCCGCAGTGGCGCACAGTGTCATGCGCCGTCCCGTCACCTATCTGAGCGTGATCGTGGTGGGCATGCTCGCGATCGCGTCCCCGTTCCTCGGGGTGAGCTGGGGGAGCGTCGACTACCGGGTGCTGCCTGAGGATGCACCGGCACACGTGGCGGCGGAGAAGCTGAACACAGAGTTCGGGCCGGAGACGTCGTCGGCGAACGTCATGGTGACCGGGTCGGACCCGTCGCAGACGGCGTCGTACACCCGCGCCGTGGAGGCGACCGACGGGGTCACCGGCGTGCAGCCGGTCGCCCAGGACGGGGAGTCGACGCTGCTGCGGGTGTCCTGGGCGGGCAACAGCCAGTCGGACTACAGCCAGGACATGGTCCGTGACCTGCGCGCGGTCGACCCCGCGCCTGGAGCCGAGGCCCTGGTGGGCGGGCTCACCGCGGACACCGTCGACCTCCTCGGCTCGGTCGGCGACCGGTTGCCGTGGATGGGGCTCACCGTCGTCGCGGTGATGCTGCTGCTCCTGTTCCTCGCGTTCGGCTCGGTCGTGCTGCCGATCAAGGCGGTGCTGATGAACGCGATCTCGATCACCGCTTCCTTCGGGGTGGTGACCTGGATCTTCGCCGACGGCAACCTGGAGGGACTGCTCGGTTTCGAGTCGTCCGGCTTCCTGGACGCGACCCAACCGATCCTGATGCTGGCGATCCTGTTCGGCCTGTCCATGGACTACGAGGTGTTCCTGCTCTCCCGGGTGCGCGAGCAGTGGGACCTCACCGGAGACAACACCCTGGCCGTGGCGACCGGGGTGCAGAAGACCGGGCGGATCATCACCAGCGCCGCCCTGCTGCTGGCGGTCGTGATCGGGGCTTTCGCGACCTCCGGACTGGTCTTCATGAAGCTGATCGGGATCGGCATGCTGGTCGCGCTGTTGCTCGACGCGACGGTGGTACGCGCGCTGCTCGTGCCGGCCACCATGAAGCTGCTCGGGCGGGCGAACTGGTGGGCGCCGGGTCCGATGCGCCGCTGGTGGGAGAGGTACGGCGTGCGGGAGGAGGCTCCTGTCGCGGCCGGTCCCCAGCCGGCGTACTCACGAGAGCGCGAGCTCGCCCCTCCGCTCGGCGGCTAGCCTGCGCAGACATGCGCCTGTTCGTGGCTCTCACGCCACCCGATGTCGCCCTCGAGCACCTGGCCGAGTTCCTCGCGCCGCGGCAGGAGGCAGAGTCGGGTTTCCGGTGGACGGCCTGGGAGCAGTGGCACGTGACGCTGGCGTTCATGCCACAGGTGGCGCAGCGGCACCTCGATGACCTGCTCGCCCGCCTGGAGCGTGCCGCCGCACGTCGTACCTGCTTCCCCGTGACGATCGCAGGGGGCGGGGCGTTCCCCAACGCCGCCCGCGCCAAGGTGCTCTACGCAGGCGTGGACGCCGCCGAGCAGCAAGAGGAGCTGAGGCGCCTGGCGACCGGAGCCCGCGCCGCCGCGAGCAAGGCAGGTGCGGACACCGCGGGGGGCAGGTTCCATGCTCACCTCACCCTGGCCCGGCTCGGCCGTCCGGCCGATGTGACCCGCTGGATCCGGGTCCTGGACTCCTACCGCGGCCCGTCCTGGGAGGCCGGCGAGATCACTCTCGTGGAGTCGCACCTGGGGGAGGGGCCGCGCCGGAGACCCCGCTACCAGGTGGTCGACTCGTTCGGGCTGGGCAGGCGCCCGTAGGCTCGGTGCATGTGGAGGACGCTGCCGAGGGGAGGGCCGCATGCCTTACCTGCTGCGTGTCCAGCTGCCTGACGTGCCGGGCTCACTGGGTCGCGTCGCGACGGCGATCGGTGAGGCCGGAGGCGACATCGAGGCCATCGAGATCGTCGAGCACAGCAGTGACGGGACGGCCGTCGACGACGTGCTCCTCGAGACCGCGCAAGGAGTGATGCCGGACTCGCTGGTCTCCGTGTGCAACGCGTTGGACGGCGTGAAGGTGCTGTGGATCTCCCGGTACGGCGCCGGCGGAAACCTGTTCCTGGACCTGGAGGCCGTCGAGCAGCTCACTGCCTCGCCCGCTTCGGCGCTGGACGAGCTGGTCGACCTGCTACCGGTGACCTTCCGGGCCGACTGGGCGCTGCGCGCCCGGCGCGCAGACTCCGGAGTCGTGATCCTGCACAGCACGTCGGCCGCTCCCGAGGTGGTCGACGGAGAGGTGGACTGGTTCCCGCTGGAACGCCCTACCCGGCTCGACGTACCCGAGGACTGGTCCCGCTGGACCTCCACCCTGGTGGCCGGCGCGCCGCTGGGTGACGACCGCGACAAGGACGAGATCGTGGTCTTCGGGCGCCGCGGTGGACCCGAGATCCTGGACTCGGAGCTGGCCCGACTCGCTCACCTGGCAGCGCTCGCCGTCTCCATCGCGAAGGCCGGCTGATGGCGACCACCGGCACCGCGCAGTTCGGCCGGGAGACCGCGACGTCGGGGCGGTTCCAGCGGCAGTCGAATCGGTTCACCGACCGGGTCGTCGACGAGCGCGGGGCGACGTGGCCGGTCGAGGCCGACCGCTACCGGCTGGTCTGGAGCCGCGCGTGCCCGTGGGCACATCGCTCGCGGATTGTGCTGGGTTTGCTCGGCCTGGACGCGGTCATCTCGCTGGCGACGGTCGACCCGATCCGCGACGAGAGGGGCTGGCGGTTCACCCTCGACGAGGGTGGACGAGACCCTGTGCTCGGGATCGGCTTTCTGTCCGAGGCCTATCTGGCCACCGACCCGGCGTACCAGGGCCGGGTGACCGTGCCCGCGCTGATCGACGCCGAGTCGGGTCTGGTGGCCACCAACGACTATCCGCAGATCACCCTCGACTTCTCGACCCAGTGGACCCGGTTCCATCGCCCGGACGCCCCCGACCTCTACCCCGAGGCGCTGCGCGAGGAGATCGACTCGGTCAACGACGTGGTCTTCCAGGACGTCAACAACGGTGTCTACCGCTGTGGCTTCGCGACGTCCCAGGAGGCCTACGAGGAGGCGTACACCCGTCTCTTCGACCGGCTCGACTGGCTCGAGCAGCGCCTCGGCGATCGCCGCTACCTCGTCGGCGAGTCCCTGACCGAGGCCGACATCCGGCTCTTCACGACCCTGGTCCGCTTCGACGCGGCCTACCACGGGCACTTCAAGTGCAACCGGAACAAGCTCAGCGAGATGCCGGTGCTGTGGGCCTACGCGCGAGACCTCTACCAGACCCCCGGGTTCGGGGAGACCGTCGACTTCGACCACATCAAGCGGCACTACTACGGCACCCACGAGCAGATCAACCCGACGGGCATCGTCCCTGCCGGGCCGGACGAGTCCGGGTGGCTGACCCCGCACGGCCGGGCCTGACCGTAGCGACCTGACGGACCTGCCCGACCGGGTCCGTCGCTACAGTCCCCTCGTGGCCGAGCGAGGAGAGCGGTTCCACGCCGAGACCGTCGAGCAGTGGCGGGCCTGGCTGGAGCAGTGGGCGGAGACCAGCAAGGGCGTCTGGCTGGTGTCGTGGAAGTCGCATACCGGCCGTCCGCGGGTGACCTACGAGGACGCGGTGCTCGAAGCGCTGGCCGTGGGGTGGATCGACAGCCAGGCCGCGACCCTCGACGAGGAGCGCAGCCTCCAGTGGTACTCCCCGCGCAGAGCGGCGAGCGGCTGGTCCAGGCCGAACAAGCGGCGGGTCGCCCGGCTCCACGCCGAGGGCAGGATGAGGCCCGCGGGGCAGCGGATGGTCGACCTCGCGAAGCAGACCGGCACCTGGTCGATGTACGACGACGCCGACAACCTGGTCGTCCCCGCGGACCTGGTCACCGCGTTCGCCGCCCATCCCGGGTCGGCAGAGCACTGGGAGTCGTTCCCTCCCTCGACCCGTCGCGCGATCCTGGCGTGGATCGCGACGGCCAAGCGTCAGGAGACCCGGGACCGCAGGGTGCAGGAGGCGGCCGAGAAGGCTGCCCGGGGTGAGCGCGCCCGGTAGGCCCCTCAGCGGGCCGGCTCGAGGACGAAGACCGGGATCTCCCGGTCGGTGCGCTGCTGGTAGTCCGCGTAGTCCGGGAACGCGGCGACCGCGCGCTCCCACCACCGCACCTTCTCCTCGCCGGAGAGCTCCCGCGCGACCATGTCCTGCTTCACCGGCCCGTCCTGGAGCTCCACCTCCGGGTGCGCGAGCAGGTTGTAGTACCAGACCGGGTGCCTGGGGGCACCGCCCAGCGAGGCGACCACCGCGTACCGACCGTCGTGCTCGACGCGCATCAGCGGCGTCTTGCGGATCTGCCCGCTCCTGGCGCCCAGAGACGTGAGGACCACGACGGGCAGGCCCCTCATCGTCGTACCCTCGGTGCCGCCGGAGCGCTCGTAGAGCTCGGCCTGCTCACGTGCGCGCCGGCTGGGGCTGGGTGCGTAGGTCCCTTGAAGCGGCATCAGGGCAGCCTATCCGCTGCCGGGGATGATCCGGCTGTCGGTAGCGTTCCGGCATGGCTGGAGCTGAGGTTTCCGAGATCTTCGACCCCGGTGCGTGGGAGCACGTGCCGGGTTTCGAGGAGCTGACCGACCTGACCTACCACCGTGCGGTCGACCACGGCACGGTGCGGGTCGCCTTCGACCGGCCAGAGGTGCGCAACGCATTCCGTCCGCACACGGTCGACGAGCTGCTGCGGGTCCTCGAGCACGCGCGCAGGTCGAGTGATGTCGGCTGCGTCCTGCTCACCGGCAACGGGCCCTCGCCACGCGATGGCGGCTGGGCGTTCTGCTCGGGCGGGGACCAGCGGATCCGCGGTCGTGCGGGTTACCAGTACGCCTCGGGCGAGACCTCGAAGACAGTGGACCAGGCCCGGCTCGGCCGGCTGCACATCCTCGAGTGCCAGCGGCTGATCCGGTTCATGCCCAAGGTGGTGGTCTGCGTCGTGCCGGGCTGGGCCGTCGGCGGCGGACACAGCCTGCACGTGGTCTGCGACCTGAGCCTGGCCTCTGCCGAACACGCCCGCTTCAAGCAGACCGACGCCGACGTCGGCTCCTTCGACGGCGGCTTCGGGTCGGCGTACCTCGCCCGCCAGGTGGGCCAGAAGTTCGCCCGGGAGATCTTCTTCGTCGGCGAGCAGTACGACGCCGAGCAGGCGCACCGGATGGGGATGGTCAACGCAGTCGTCCCGCACGAGGACCTGGAGCGGGTCGCTCTGGAGTGGGCCCGCAAGATCAACGCCAAGTCGCCGACTGCACAGCGGATGCTGAAGTACGCCTTCAACCTGATCGACGACGGCCTGGTCGGTCAGCAGCTGTTCGCCGGGGAGAGCACCCGGCTGGCCTACATGACCGATGAGGCGGTCGAGGGCCGCGACGCGTTCCTGGAGAAGCGGGACCCTGACTTCTCCGAGTTCCCCTACTACTACTGATCTTTCCGGGAACGCGGGGGCATCGGCCGCTGCGGGACGAAACCGGCCTCCAGGTCACTCAGGCGGGGTGATCTCGTCACATAGCTCGCGGGCACGGGGTTGTGGACGGGCGAACGCACGCATCCCCGGAACCGGGCAGGGTCAGACGATGGCTGCTCCTCGTCATCGCTGGGAACCAACGTGTCCGCATCCTCGCGGGCTGGTACGCCCGGTCGGGGTAGATCCGCGCGGTCTGCACGGTCCGACACCTGGCCAGGCGAGCGGTCCGCGGTGGCGAGCCACCTCGCACGGCTGGTACGTGCCCGCCGGAGTCGACGGGTCGGTGCCAGAGCAGCGGATCCTCGAGCAGGCGGCGCGGCTACCCCCCGCGGGCGCGGTGACCGGCTGGGCCGCCTGTCGGTGGCTCGGTGCTGCGTTCTTCGACGGCCGCGGGCCCGACGGGGTCAGCTCGATCCCCGTTGGCCTGGCCTGCGGCGCCGAGCAGCAGATCCGGAGGACCCCGCAGACCTCGATCTCCCGCGAGCCGTTGCCCGACGACGACGTGGTCCTGCGTTTCGGTCTGCGGTGCACGCGCGCTCAGCGGGCGCTGTTCGACGAGATGCGGCGCCCTGCCGACTGGCGCGAGTCGGTCGTCGCCATGGACATGATCGCTGCCGCAGAGCTGGTCTCCGTCTCACGGATGCGGTCCTACGTGGAGGCGCATCGCAGCTGGCGCCGCTGCCGCCAGGTGCTGAGGGCGCTGGACTTCGCCAGCGAGCGGAGCCGTTCCCCGAACGAGACCCGGCTGCGGCTGATCTGGCGGGTGGACGCAGGCTTGCCCGAGCCGCTGGCCAACTGTGAGGTCTTCACCAGGTCGGGCCGGCTCGTGGGTGTGGCCGACCTGTTCGACCCGGTCGCCGGTGTGGTCGGTGAGTTCGACGGAGCCGACCACCGGCTGGCGAGGAGGCACAGTCGCGACGTCGCTCGGGAGGAGGACTTCCGTCGCCTCGGGCTGGAGTACTTCAAGGTCACCGGACCCGATCTGCCACATCGCGCTCGGGTGGTGGAGCGCATGCACTCAACGCGCGCGCGGGCGCAGTACCTGCCGGAGCACGAGCGCAGGTGGACGTTGCAGCCGCCTCCCGAATGGCCGCCGGACTGGCCGCTCGACGAGATCCTCGACCACCGGGCCTGGCTGGCCGCCTCCGAGCATGCCCATGGGGGCCGGTGACCGGAGTCCGGAGCTGTGTGACAAGAACGTCCTCCGCCGGTCCTGGGAACCGGGTCTTTGTCACACAGCGCCGCTGTAGTCCTCCGCGGCCCGAAGAGAGGAAGCGTCCCGGCGATGGATTACGCAGATCCCGGAGATGGCACCGCAAAGATCCGACGCTCGGCTTGTCACCGGGTCGGTGGGGTGCGGATGCTCTAGGTTTCTCGCGTGAGAGTCGCAGTGGCCAAGGAGACGCGGGAGGGCGAGCACCGGGTCGCGCTCGCACCGCACCTGGTGGGGCGGCTGACGGGGCTGGGCTACGAGGTGGCGCTCGAGCCGGGCGCCGGTCAGGCAGCCACGTTCGCCGACGAGGAGTACGTCGAAGCCGGCGCCATCGTGACCGAGAACGCGATCGACGGTGCCGCGCTGGTGTTGTCCGTCCAGCCGCTGCCGGCCGCGGTCGTGCGTCGGCTTGCCGCCGGCACGGCGACCATCAGCTTCCTGCCTCCGGCCCAGTCCCTGGACCTGGTCGGCGACCTGCGGGTCTGCGGCATCACGTCCTTCTCGATGGAGCTGGTGCCGCGGATCTCCCGGGCGCAGTCCATGGACGCCCTCTCCTCGCAGGCCCTGGTCGCCGGTTACCGGTGTGCGATCGTCGCGGCGGGCCTGCTGCGTCGCTTCTTCCCGCTGAACATGACAGCCGCCGGGACCGTACCTCCCGCAGAGGTCGTCGTGCTCGGCGCCGGGGTGGCCGGACTGCAGGCGATCGCCACCTGCAACCGGCTCGGTGCGGTGGTCAAGGCCTACGACGTGCGCGCGGCGGCGGCCGAGGAGATCAGGTCGATGGGCGCGACCGCGATCACGCTCGAGCTCGAGACGCTCGAGGGCGCCGGGGGGTACGCGCGCGAGATGACCGAGGACCGCGCTCAGCGGCAGCGGGAGCTGCTGGCGCCGTACATCGCGGCCGCCGACGCCCTCATCACCACGGCGGCCGTCCCGGGGCGGCAGGCGCCGCTGCTGGTCACCACCGGCATGGTCGAGCAGATGAAGCCCGGGTCGGTGGTCGTCGACCTGGCGGCCGAGAGCGGCGGGAACGTGGAGGGCGCGAGGCCCGGTCAGGTGGTGCGGGCAGGCAACGCGGTGATCTGGGGAGGCGCGAACGTCGCGGCGCAGATGCCAGCACCCGCCTCGAGGCTGTACGCACAGAACGTGGTCAACCTGGTCACCTTGATGACGCACGAGGGGTCCTTCGCGCCGGACTTCGACGACGAGGTCGTCGCCGGCTCCTGCGTCACCAGGGACCAGCAGGTCTGGCACCAGCCCACCCGTGAGCTGTTAGGGGACCCGGCATGAGCGAGCCGATCGTCTGGCTGACCATCTTCGTCCTCAGCGTCTTCGTCGGGGTCGAGGTGATCGCGAAGGTTTCCTCAACGCTGCACACGCCACTGATGTCCGGCGCCAACGCGATCCACGGGATCATCCTGCTCGGCGCGATCCTGGTGTCCGCGACCGCGACCGGCACGCTCACGCTCGTGGTCGGGCTGGTCGCGGTGGTGCTCGCCACGGTGAACATGGTGGGCGGCTTCGTGGTCACCGACCGGATGCTGCAGATGTTCGGGCGCAGGCCCAGCCCGCCCGCAGCGTCCCGGTCCGGACAGGACGGTGCCGGGTCGTGACCCCCACCTGGGTCCAGCTCGTCTACCTCGGCTGCGCCGTCTGCTTCATCCTGGCGCTGAAGGGGCTGTCCTCGCCGCGAACCGCACGCATGGGCAACCTCCTCGGCGCGGTCGGCGCAGTCGTCGCGTGCGTGGTCGTCTTCTTCGCGATCCCGTCCAGCCTGCTGCAGGAGGAGAACCTGCCGCTGATCCTCGGAGCGATCGCGATCGGCACCGTGGCCGGCGTCCTCGGTGCGCGCCGCGTCCAGATGACGCAGATGCCACAGCTGGTCGCGCTGTTCAACGGAGTCGGTGGTGGCGCAGCCGCGCTGGTCGCCCTGCTGGAGCTCGCCGAGATGTCCGACGGTGGGCACGCCGCCGCGTTCTCCCTGGCGGCAACCGCCTTCACCATCGTCGTCGGCTCGGTGTCCTTCGCCGGTTCGCTGGTCACCTTCGCCAAGCTCCAAGAGCTGATGACCTCCCGGCCGATCGTCTTCCCGGGGCTCCCGGTCCTGTTCGCGGCCTCGCTGCTGGCCGGGGTCGCGCTGTCGGTGCTGACCGTGACGAGCACGGCGGTGTGGCTCGGCGTGCTCCTTGCTGTGGTCGGTCTGCTGCTCGGCGTACTCCTCGTGCTTCCGGTCGGGGGTGCCGACGTACCCATCGTGATCTCGTTGCTCAACGCGTTCACCGGGCTGAGCGTCGCCGCGGGCGGGTACGTGCTCGACAACACCGTGCTGCTCGTCGCCGGGACGCTCGTCGGAGCGAGCGGTACCTTCTTGACCAAGCTGATGGCCATTGCGATGGGGCGCTCGCTGGGCAACATCTTGTTCGGCGCCTTGAAGGGCGGGTCCACGCTTCAG
>CADCUJ010000112.1 GCA_902805855.1 uncultured Nocardioidaceae bacterium | reverse complement strand
AACCTGCCGACTGGCGTTACAAACTAATTCGTCGACTTTTAGCACACTGTTGAGTTCTCAAGGATCAAGCGCGCACCACCTACAGCCTCGCGACCGAGCGTGGGGCAACCTGGTAAAACTTACCCGCTCCGGCAGACCCAGTCAAACCGGTTGCCCGGCCGTCGACCGAGCCTCCGCGGGAGCGAGATCGGAACACTACGGAGCCGCCGCGCGCTGCGTCAAATCGCCGCAGGGTGTCCCCAGTCACGCGCCTCGCCGATGAACCACATCAGTGTGGTTCTCGGGGCTCGGCGGGCTCCGCGAGCAGGTCACGAGTCACCGAGGCCAGGTCGTGGCAGCCGGCCAGCCGCATCGTCTCGACGAGGTCGGCGTCCATCTCGGCGAGGAGGCGGCGCACCCCGAGGTCGCCGTCCACCGCCAGCGCGTAGAGCGGGAGGCGGCCAAGGAAGACGAGGTCCGCCCCGAGGGCCAGTGCGGTGAAACCGTGGCGCGCGTGCCGCACCCCACCGTCGACGTAGACCTGCGCCGCCGCGCTCACCGCGGCGCGGATGCTCTCCAGCACATGCGCCGTGCTGGTGGTGCGGTCCAGCTGGCGCCCCCCGTGGTTGGAGACCCACACCGCCGCGGCGCCGGCGTCGACGCACATCCTGGCGTCATCGGCGCGGAGCACGCCTTTGACCACGACTGGAAGCCCCGTCACCGCGGCCAGCCAGCCGATGTCGTCGGGTCCGAGGTCGGTCGCCTTCTCCGAGCCGGGCACAGATGCGCGGCCATCGTGGTGGTTGCCTCGCAGCCACGACGGGTCGACTGTCTCCCAGACCGAGGGGCCGACGTCGTACTTCGTCGCGACCACCGGCGTGTCCGCGGTCAGCACCACTGCCGAGGCCCCCGCCTCGCTCGCCCGCTCGAGCAGCGGCAGGATGGCCGACCGGTCCGCGGTGAGGTAGGCCTGCAGCCACCACCTGACCCCCGTGGCCGCGATGGCCGTGAAGCTGGACCCGGCGTTGCTGGAGACCACCAGCAGGGACCCGCTGTCGGCGACGGCCCTTGCCATCGCGACCTCGCCCTCGGGACGTGCCGCCTGCTGCAGCGTGGTCGGCGCGACTGCGATCGGTGTCTGCACCGGGGTACCGAGAGCACTGGCGGCGATGTCGACCTCGGTGACATCGCGCAGGATGCGGGGAAGCACCCGGAAGGTGTCCCAGGCCGCAGTCGCCTCGGCGGCGGCGAGCCCGTCCCGCGAGCCCTGGCGGAAGTAGCGGTGAACGGCCTCCGGCAATGCCTCGCGGGCCAGGTCCTCGAGGGATGCCACCCACTGCCCGGTTGACTGCCCGATTGACTGCCCGGGCGACTGCCCAGCCGACGACGTCACCGCGGCCGCGCCTAGGTGACCTCGACGCCGACGAAGTGCTTCTTCCCGCGGCGCAGCACCAGCCATCGACCTCTCAGGAGGTCGTCCTCCCCGGGGATCAGCTCCGGGTCCTCGACCCGGCGGTTGTTCAGGTAGGCCCCGCCCTCGGCGATCGTGCGTCGAGCGGCGCCCTTGCTGGCGCACAGTCCCGACTCGACCAACAGCTCGACGAGCGGGGGCACCCCGTCGCGGGCGACCTGGAGCGAACCGGCCTCGGTCAGGGCGACGGACAAGGTCTCCGGACTCAGCTCACGGAGCTCCCCGCCGCCGAAGAGCGCGGCGGACGCGGCCCTGATCCGGTCGGTCTCCTCCGCGCCGTGCACCAGCGTGGTGACGTGCTCCGCGAGCACCTTCTGCCCCGCCCGAAGCGCCGGCTTCTCCGCCGTCTGCTGTTCGAGGTCCTCGATCTCGTGGCGGGCCAAGAAGGTGAACACCCGCAACAGCCTGCTTACGGACTCGTCCTCGACGTTGAGCCAGAACTGGTAGAACGCGTACGGCGACAGCAGGGCCGGGTCCAGCCACAGGGCGCCGCCCTCTGACTTGCCGTACTTGGTCCCGTCGGCACGGGTCACCAGCGGCGTCGCGAAGGCATGCACCCTGGCACCTTCGGTGCGGCGCACCAGCTCCACGCCGCCGGTCAGGTTGCCCCACTGGTCGCTGCCCCCGAACTGCAGCGTGACGCCGTAGTCGCGGAACAGGTTCAGGTAGTCCATCGACTGCAGGAGCACGTAGCTGAACTCGGTGTAGCTGATCCCCGCCTCCAGGCGAGTGCGCACGACATCGCGGGCGAGCATCCGGTTGACCGGGAAGTGCTTGCCGACGTCGCGGAGGAAGTCGATCGTGGACAGGCTCGCGGTCCAGTCGTAGTTGTTGACCATCGTCGCCGCGTTCGGCCCCTCGAAGGACAGGTAGGGCTCGATCTGCGAACGCACCCGACCGACCCAGTCCTTGACCACGTCGAGCGAGTTCAGGCTCCGCTCGCCCGACTCCTTGGGATCACCGATCATCCCGGTCGCGCCGCCGACCAGGGCGTACGGCGTGTGGCCGGCATCCTGGAGCCGCTTCGCGGTCAGGATCTGCACCAGGTTCCCCAGGTGCAGGCTGGGCGCGGTGGGATCGAAACCGACGTAGAACCTGAGGCTGTCCTCCAGCGCAGAGCGCAACCCGTCGCGGTCGGTCGACACAGCGACCAGTCCCCGCCACTCCAGGTCGTCCAGGACATGCTGGGTGCTCACCGTCCCCAGCCTGCCCTACTGCCCGAACCCCAGTGGCTCACGGGTCACCCGGTAGCTCGCCCAGTTCATCTTGACCACCTCGCCACGCTCGTCGCGGGTGATCCGGAGCAGCTCGCCGGTCTCCCGGCCCGAGACGGTCCGGTAGAGGTTCTCCCCGACCGGTGCGAACACCGATGGGGGCTGGTGCTCCGGAGCGTCCGTGGCCCGTGCCTCAAGATGCCCCTCCCGCACGGAGAAGGCGTAGGGCGAGCCTTCGGAGTACCAGTGCCCGATGATCCCGCGCAGCTCGGCGGGGACCTGCCGCCCAGGCTGCCACGGCTCGGGGTCGGCTGGGTCCTGGTCGAGCACGCACTCGACCAGGTCGACCGCGAGCGCCGCCGGGTCGGGCGACGACGTGCTGTTCATCAGCGCGACTGCGCCGGTGCCAGACGGGCGGTGGGTGAACAGACCCGACACGTGTCCGGGCATCCCGCCGGTGTGGCCGACGAAGATCCGCTCACCGCGACGCAGCAGCATGAGACCGAGTCCCCAGGCGAGCTGCCAGCGGTCGAGGTCGGCCAGGATCTGCGGCTGGCACATCTCGTCGAGCGTGTCCGGGTGCAGCACCTCCTCGACGGGGTCGGCGAGGAAGGCTGCCCACCTGCCCATGTCGTCGGGCGTGCTCGCCAGAGCACCACAGGGCGCCATCGCCCGCTGGTCGACCACAGGCTCCGGCACCGGAACGTCGCTGTAGGGGGTCACGTAGTACCCGCTCACCGCACCGGAAGCGAGCCCGACGGTGGTACGGCTCATCCCCAGCGGCGACAGAACCCGTGCTTGCAGGCACTCCGCCCACGGCCGTCCTTCCACGCGGCTGACGACTTCGCCGAGCATGGCGTAGGCCAGGTTCGAGTAGTGCCAGAGGTGGTGGGGTCGCAGCACCCGCTCGGCCTCACCGAAACCACGGACCAGAGCCTCCCGGTCGGGGAACTCCAGCTGCTCCCAGCTGTCGCCGACCGGCTCGCGCTGCATTCCGGACACGTGCGCGAGCATCTGGCGCAGGGAGAGTGCGGTGTGTCCGGACTCGGGCACGAACTTCTCGACCGAGTCGTCGAGGGCCAGCTTTCCCTCGTCGCGCAAGGCCATCACCAGCACGGCCGTGAAGGTCTTGGTGATGGAGGCGATCAGGAACTGCGAGTCCGCGTCCGGCGGCGACTCAGGGGCGCCGACGTCCGCGCAGCCCACGCCGCCTTGCCACAGCGGGGCGCCGTCACGGACGACGCTGCCGTGGATCCCCGGGACGCGATGCCTGCGCTGGCGCTCGAGGACGAGGTGCCGCAGCTGCCGGCCGGTCCGTTCTCCGATCTGGGACATGGCCCGACCCTAGTCATCAGCCGGCAGCAGCCGTGCCGTCAAGGTGTCGGAGTGTCTCAGCGTCTGCGCTGCTGCGCTGGGCGGTAGGGCGACACCGTCGGCTCCCCCGGCGTCCAGAACCGCCACGGACGGTCCGCGGCCCGTCGCAGACCGACCCGTGGTCCGGTGCCCACCTCACCACGCGGAGCTGTGCTGAGGCTCAGGGTGAGCGGTCCGCGGAGAAGGTCGGCGCCGTTGTGCGAGCGGTCGATGCCGAGCGCCTCGCACAGCCGGGCGGGTCCACGGGCGAGGTCGCGCTCGCGGGCACCCGAGCGACGTACCTGCGCCGTCTCGACCCCCTCGACGACCTCGCCGGCGCGGAGAAGTACTGCGGAGGCATGGCCGGGGTCCCCGCACACCACGTTGCAGCAGTAGTGCATGCCGTAGGTGAAGTAGACGTAGAGCCGCCCAGGTGGTCCGAACATCACCCGGTTCCGGTCGGTCGGCCCACGGAAGGCGTGTGACCCCGGGTCGTCGGGCCCGTCGTATGCCTCCACCTCGGTCAGCCGGACGGCGACGGCTCCCTCGGGCCGCTCGTGCCGGAGCACGGCGCCGAGCAGGCGGGGTGCGACCTCGAGGACGGGAGCCGTGAGTGCCTCAGCCAGCCCAGGCACGGTGCTCCGCCGCTCGTTGCCGGAGCTCGGCGAGCTGGTCGGCCACGCGGTCCGGCGCGGTCCCTCCGCGAGCGTCACGAGACCGGATCGATCCCTCGACCCGCAGCACCTCACGCACCTCCGCTCGAAGCAACGGCGAGACCTCGCCGAGCTGCGCGTCCGTGAGCTCGTGCAGCTCGACCCCGAGCTCCTCACACCGACGTACGCAGGCGCCGGCGAGCTCGTGGGCCTCCCGGAACGGCACTCCTTCTCGCACCAGCCACTCGGCCACGTCGGTTGCCAGGGAGAACCCACCCGGCGCGAGCGCTGCCATCCGTTCGGCGTCGAAGCGCATCGTCGCCACCATCCCGGTGAACGCGGGCAGCAGCGTCTCCAGCGTGTCGACGGTGTCGAGAACCGGCTCCTTGTCCTCCTGCAGGTCCCGGTTGTAGCCCAGCGGCAGCCCCTTGAGGGTGGCGAGCAGCCCAGCCAGGTTGCCGACGACACGGCCGGACTTCCCCCGAGCGAGCTCGGCGATGTCCGGGTTCTTCTTCTGCGGCATGATGCTCGACCCGGTGGAGTACGCATCGTCGATCTGGACGAAGCCGAACTCCGGCGTGGACCAGACGATCACGTCCTCTGCCTGGCGGGACAGGTCGACGCCGATCATCGCGGCGACGAAGGCGAACTCCGCGACGAAGTCCCGGGCAGCGGTGCCGTCGACGGAGTTCGCGCTGGAGTCGGCGAACCCCAGCTCGCGCGCCACCTGCTGGGGATCGAGGCCCAGCGACGAGCCGGCGAGAGCACCGGACCCGTACGGCGAGTCCGCGGCGACCCTCGCGTCCCAGTCGCGCAGCCGGTGCACGTCTCGCAGCAGCGGCCATGCGTGCGCGAGCAGGTGATGGGACAGAAGCAGCGGCTGGGCCGGCTGCAGGTGGGTCCGGCCGGGCATCGGCGCCCCGAGATGGGCCTCGGCCTGCCCGGCGACCGCCTCGACCAGGTCCAGCACCAGACCGGCGATGGCGCGGGCATGCTCACGCAGGTACATCTTGAACAAGGTGGCGACCTGGTCGTTGCGGGACCGGCCGGCGCGCAGCCGCCCGCCCAGATCGGCTCCGAGGCGCTCAACCAGCAGGCGCTCGAGCGCACCGTGCACGTCCTCGTCGTCCTCAGCCGGCCGGACGTCCCCGGCGGCCACGTCCTCGGCGAGCGAGTCGATCCCGTCGAGCAGAGCGCTCAGGTCGGTGTCGGTGAGCAGCCCGGCCCTGGCGAGGACCCGGGCATGCGCCTTGGAACCGGCCAGGTCGTAGGGGGCGAGCCGCCAGTCGAAGTGAGTCGAGCGCGACAGCGTCGTCAGTGCCGGCGAAGGTCCCCCGGCGAACCGAGCTCCCCACAGTGCGCCGGGTCGGGTCACAGGTCAGGGGCGCCGGGGCGGCCACTTCGAGGAGCATCCGAGCGGCCCACGGCGCGTTGGTCGCGTCCAGCAGCGAGCTTCGAGGGCAGTCCCCACAGCTCGACGAACCCCTTTGCCAGCGACTGGTCGAACACATCGCCCTCGTCGTAGGTGGCCAGGTTGAAGTCGTAGAGGCTGCTGTCGCTCCGTCGTCCGGTGACCGTCGACTTCCCGCCGTGCAGCGTCATCCGGATCTCCCCGGTGACGTGCTGCTGGGTGGTGGCGACGAACGAGTCCAGCGCCCGCTTCAGCGGCGAGTACCACAGCCCGTCGTAGGCAAGCTCTGCCCAGCGCTGGTCGACACCGCGCTTGAACCTGGCGAGGTCGCGCTCGACCGTGACGGACTCCAGCTCTTGGTGTGCGGTGATCAGCGTCATCGCGCCCGGGGCCTCGTAGACCTCGCGCGCCTTGATCCCGACGAGCCGGTCCTCGACCATGTCGAGGCGGCCGACGCCTTGCGCCCCGGCCCGGGCGTTGAGCTGCTGCACCGCCTCGAGCACAGTGACCGGCGCGCCGTCGATGCTGACGGGGACACCGCTCTGGAAGCCGATCACCACCTCGTCGGCCTCGCGGGGCTCGGCGGGGTCCTGGGTGTAGGAGTAGATCTCCTCGATGGGCCCGTTCCAGATGTCCTCGAGGAAGCCGGTCTCCACCGCGCGGCCCCAGACGTTCTGGTCGATGGAGTACGGCGACCGGGTGGTCACGTCGATCGGCAGGCTGTGCTCCTCGGCGTAGATGATCGCCTTCTCGCGGGTCCACGCGTAGTCGCGGACCGGCGCGATCACGCGCAGGTCAGGAGCCAGCGCCCCGACCCCGACCTCGAAGCGCACCTGGTCGTTGCCCTTGCCGGTGCAGCCGTGGCTCACGACGCTCGCGCCGTGCTCGGCCGCGGCTGCGACCAGGTGCTTGACGATCAACGGGCGCGACAGCGCCGAGACCAGCGGGTAACGGTCCATGTAGAGAGCGTTCGACATGATGGCCGGCAGGCAGTAGCTCTCGGCGAACTCGTCCCTGCCGTCAACGACGACGGACTCCACGGCCCCGCAGCCCAGCGCGCGCTCTCGCACCACCTCCATGTCCTCGCCGCCCTGGCCGAGGTCAAGCGCGACCGCCACCACCTCCGCTCCGGTCTGGTCGCGTAGCCAGCCGATGGCCACGGAGGTGTCCAGGCCGCCGGAGTAGGCCAAGACGACCCGGTCGTGTCTGCTCATGGTGCATCCTCGAGATCTGTCGTGGGGAAGGTGCTTGCTGTCTCCGCCGCGTCGATGGCGAAGGTGGTGCGGGGGTCGTTGGCCAGGGCCAGCAGCCGCCGGGCGAGCGCCTCGCCGCCGGTCGGGTCTCGGCTGATCACCAGCAACGTGTCGTCGCCGGCGATGGTGCCGAGGATGCTGCCGATCGAAGCCCGGTCGAAGGCGGAGGCAAGGAACTGCGCGGCTCCGGGCGGCGTGCGCAGCAGGGCCATGTTGGCCGAGGCGTCCGCGGAGACCAGCAGCTCGCCGAGCAGCCGGGCCAGCCGCGCCTCCGACGCATCGGTCTCCCCGCCGATGCGCGGGGTCCGGTCGCCGCCCTCAGCGGGTACTGCGTAGACCAGGGCGCCGGAGGGGATGCGCACCTTGACCGCGTCCAGCTCGACAAGGTCGCGTGAGAGCGTCGCCTGGGTGACCGAGACGCCGACTTCGGCGAGCAGCTCGGCGAGCTCGGTCTGGGAGCGCACCTGGTGCTGGCCGAGCAGCGCCACGATTCGCTGCTGACGGGCTCCCTTGGTGGTCGGGATGCTGTGTCCTGACGGAGCATCCGGCCCGTGGGCGCCCCCGCGGTCCACCTCGCCCCTCATCGGTTCTCCCGCTGCTTCTTGGGCTGCTTCTGGGGCTGCTTCTTGGGCTGGTTCTCTGGTTGGCGCAGCAGCCAGACCAGCAGTGCCTTCTGCGCGTGCAACCGGTTCTCCGCTTCGTCCCAGACCACACTGCGGGGCCCGTCGAGGACCTCGGCGGAGATCTCCTTGCCTCGGTAGGCGGGCAGGCAGTGCATCACGATCGCGTCGTCGGCCGCCTCGGTCAGCAGCTTCTCGGTGACCGCATACGGCT
The DNA here is from genome assembly GCA_902805855.1 of uncultured Nocardioidaceae bacterium. GTDB lineage: Bacteria > Actinomycetota > Actinomycetes > Propionibacteriales > Nocardioidaceae > Nocardioides_C. The sequence continues at coordinate 48,444 of CADCUJ010000112.1, read as the reverse complement.
CGAACGGCTTGGCCCGCTGTTCGGCCTCGTCCTCTCTGCCCATCGAGACCCAGGTGTCGGTGACCACGACGTCGGCGCCGTCGACCGCCTCGTGCGGGTCCAGCAGGTACGACGCCGACCCACCGGTGTCGGCGGCGATCTGCTGTGCCGCCACCAGGAAGTGCGGCTGGGGGCCGAAGCCGTCCGGACCGCTGACCCGCACGTGCATCCCGGCCCGGGCGCCGGCGAGCAGGTAGGAGTGCGACATGTTCGTGGCCGCGTCGCCCAGGAACGACACGGTCACCTCGCTCAGCCGACCCTTGTGCTCGGCAATGGTCTGCAGGTCCGCGAGCAGCTGGCAGGGATGGAACTGGTCGGTCAGTGCGTTCACGACCGGCACACCGGAGTAGTCGGCCATCTCCTCGATCCGGGACTGGTCGTAGGTGCGCCAGACGATGGCGCTCACCTGGCGACCGAGGACCCGGGCGGTGTCCGCGACCGACTCCCGCTCCCCGATCCTGGCCAGCCGCCCGTCGACGACCATCGGGAAGCCGCCGAGCTCGGCGATGCCGGTGACGAACGAGACCTGCGTGCGCAGCGTGGGTTTGTCGAAGACCACCGCCACGGTCCGCGGTCCCTCCAGTGGGCGCTCGGCGTAACGGTCGGCCTTGAGCCGCTTCGCCAGCTCGAGCACCTCGGCCTGCTCGCCCGCGCTGAGGTCGTCATCGCGCAGGAAGTGCCGAGTCACGTGGTTTCCGTTCTGGTCGGGAGCGGTAGAATGCAACCTGAGCGCGGTACGTAGGCAGGCCGCTACCGCATCACCATACGCAGCATGGCATGACTATGCAACTTCCGGCTCACCCGCGATGGACGGCTCCGTGGCGTGCCGTGGCGAGCGCGATCCCGGCATCGCGCGCAGCGGCAGTCTCCGCCTCGGTGAGGGTGCGGTCGAGGGCGCGGAAGCGTAGCGCGAATGCCAGCGACTTCTGCCCCCCGCCGATCTGGGCGCCGGTGTAGACGTCGAAGAGTCGCACCGACTCGACCAGGTCGCCCGCTCCCTCGCGAAGCGTCGCCGCGACGGAGGCTGCCGGGACGTCGGCGGCCACCACCAAGGCGACGTCCTCCTTGGCAACCGGGTAGGAGGAGAACTGCGGCGCAGGGGTGATCGTGACGGCTCTGGCCAGGACCGCGTCGAGATCCAGCTCGGCGGCAGATGTCCGCATTGGCACGCCGTAGGCCTGGCACACCGTGGGGTGCAGCTCGCCGGCGTGCCCCACCACGGCTCCCTCGACCATCAGCGCGGCGCACCGGCCCGGGTGCCAGGGCGAGATGGCCGCCGAGCGGACCGCCAGCCGCACGCCGGCCGTCGCAGCGGCCCGGCGCGCGCACTCGATCGCGTCGCTCCACGTCGCCGTGCGTCCCGGCCCCCACCATCCGCTGCGTTCCCGCAGCCCGGACAGGACGACACCGAGATGCAACGGCTGGTCCGGCACGGCGGCCATCAGGTCGGCGAGCTGCTCCTCGGTCGGGCGCTGCTCCACGCCCAGGATGGGGGCCGGGCCGGCGCCCGGCCGGGGCAGGTACACCGGCGCCGTCTCGAACAGTGCCAGGTCCGACTGGGCGCGGCCGACGTTGCGTCCGAGTGTCTTCAGCAGTCCGGGCAACAACGTGGTGCGCATCGCTGGCTCCTGCTCCGAGAGCGGGTTCGCGATCCGGAGCGATCGCCGCCGTGGGTCGTCGCCCGGCATGCCGAGTGCGTCCCAGTCAGCCTCACCCACGAACGGATAGGTGTGCACCTCGACGTACCCGGCGCCGGCGAGGGCCAGGCCCATCCGACGCCGCAGCCGCTGCCCGTGGGTGAGGCCGCGTCCGGCCGGCGCGACCGGCAGCACCGAGTCCACCCGGTCGTAGCCGACGAGCCGGGCGACCTCCTCGACCAGGTCGTAGGGATCGGTGATGTCCGGACGCCAGCTCGGCGGAACCACCCGCAGCGTCCGGTCCTCGACCGTCACTGCGCAGCCCACCCCGCGGAGGTGCTCGACGCTGGTCTCCGGGGCGATGTCCATGCCGGTGATCTGGGCCGGGAGGTCCACCGATGCCGCGATCGTCGGCGCTGCCGGCGGCCGGCCGACACAGGTGATGCCCGGTTCCACCTGACCCCCGCCGTACTCCACGAGCAGGTGTGCGACGCGGTCCGCCGCGTAGGCCGGCAGCAACGGGTCCGCGCCTCGCTCGAAGCGCTTGGACGCCTCGGAGGGCAGCCGGTGCCGGCGCGCGGTCCGGAAGGTGCTGACCGCGTCGAAGTGCGCGGCCTCGATGACCACGCTGCTGGTGGTCTCGGACAGCTCGGTCCGTTCACCGCCCATCACGCCGGCGATGCCGATGGGTCCGGAGTCGTCGGTGATCAACAGGTCCTCGCCGGACAGCGTGCGTCGCGCCCCGTCCAGGGTGGTCAGTATCTCGCCCTCGGCGGCGCGGCGTACGACGATCGGCCCGGCCAGCTTGTCGGCGTCGTAGCCGTGGATCGGCTGGCCGAGCTCGAGCATCACGTAGTTGGTGACGTCGACGGCCAGCGAGATCGGGCGCATCCCGGCCAGCAGGATGCGACGGGCCAGCCACATCGGCGTGGCCGCGGTGGGGTCGAACCCGATGACGGTTCGGGCTACGAAGACCGGGCATCCGTCAGGTGACTCGACCCGTACCGGGTAGCCTGCCCCGTCGGCCGGCGGGATCTCGCGCCGGGCGGGGTCACGGAAGGGCACCCCGTAGCCGAGGGCGGCCTCGCGGGCTATCCCCCGCATCGACAGGGCGTAGGACCGGTCGGGGTTGATCTCGAACTCGATCACGTCCTCGCGCAGGTGCAACAGCTCGACGGCATCGTCGCCGGGCTTGACGTCGACGTCCGAGCCGAGCGCGGCGTCCAGGACCAAGATGCCCTCGTTGTCCTCCCCGAGGCCGAGCTCCTTGGTCGAGCAGATCATCCCGTCGGAGAGATGGCCGTAGGTCTTGCGGGCGGAGATCGCGAACCCGCCGGGAAGCACCGAGCCCGGCAGCGAGACCACGACGAGGTCGCCGTCGGCGAAGTTGCGCGCCCCGCAGACGATGCCGCGCGAGCCGCTCTCGTCGTTGTGCTGCGGACCGACGTCGACCGTGCACCAGCGGATCGTCTTGCCGTTCTTCTGCGGCTCGTCGACGAACGACACCACGCGACCCACCACCAGCGGCCCCTCGATGTCCGCGCCCGGTGCGTGCAGCGCCTCGAGCTTGAGGCCGAGGTCGGTCAGCCGGTTCGCCAGCTGCTCCGGACGCAGGCCCTCGGGCAGGTCGACGTACTCCCGCAGCCAGGAGATCGGTGCCCGCATCAGACCTCCAGCCCGAACGGCAGGGTGAACCGTATGTCGCCCTCGACGATGTCGCGCATGTCCTCGATGCCGTTGCGGAACATCAGGGTCCGTTCGATGCCCATGCCGAAGGCGAAGCCGGAGTACGCGTCTGGGTCGATCCCGCAGGCGACGAGCACGCGAGGGTTGACGATGCCGCAGCCGCCCCACTCGATCCATCCCTCGCCCTTGCAGGTGCGGCAGTGCTCGAGCGCGGGCGACTGCCCGCGGCACACGAAGCAGACCAGGTCCACCTCTGCGCTCGGCTCGGTGAACGGGAAGTAGTCCGGCCGGAAGCGGGTGGTGATCCCCTCCCCGAACATGGCCTGCGCGAAGTGGTCCAGGGTGCCCTTGAGGTGCGCCATCGAGATGCCCTTGTCGACCACGAGGCCCTCGACCTGGTGGAAGACAGGGGTGTGCGTGGCGTCGAGCTCGTCGGTGCGGTAGACCCGGCCGGGACAGATGACGTAGATCGGCGGGGTCCGTTCCAGCATGGTGCGGGCCTGCACCGGTGAGGTGTGGGTGCGCAGGACCAGCCCCCCGTCTGCCGGTTCCAGCCAGAAGGTGTCCTGCATGGTGCGTGCCGGGTGGTCAGGGCCGAGGTTGAGCGCGTCGAAGTTCAGCCACTCGGCCTCGACCTCGGGTCCTTCGGCGACCTCCCAGCCCATCGCGACGAAGACGTCGTTGATGCGCTCCTGGATGGTGCTCAGGGGATGCCGGGCGCCTACCGGCTCACGGTCCCACGGCAAGGTGACGTCGACCGCCTCCTCCACCAGGATCCGGGCCTCGTGCTCGGCCTGTAGCGACTGCTGCCGGCGGCCCAGGGCCTGGGCGACCCGGGCCCGCGCCTTGCCCACCCGCATGCCGGCGTCCTTACGGGCCTGTGGCGGCAGCGCCCCGATCTCGCGGTTGGCCAGGGCCAGCGGCGACCGGTCCCCGGTGTGCTCGATGCGGACCCGCTTCAGCTCCTCCAGCCCGTCCGCGGCCTCGATCGCGGCCAGCGCCGAGTCGAGCATCGCCTCGACCTGCTCGGCGCGCAGCGGCGTGACCTCGACCGGGTCGTAATCGGAGTTCGGGCCGGACATGGCTGCCTTTCTCGACGAGGGAGTGCGCGGCAAGTCTAGGAAGCGGTGGTGGCACAGGGCGAGCCGGTTCCGGCGTGCCAGAGTCAGTGGCCCGCGTCGTCGATCCGCGGGTCGCGCTCGGGCCAGGTGACGGTGATCCGGGCACCACCGGAGGGCGCGTCCCCGATGTCGACGCTCCCGCCGTGGGCGGTGACCAGGCCGTGCACGATGTACATGCCGAGGCCGGAACCGCCGCGGGTGCCGTGCTTCCAGAACTTGGTGAACACGCGCGACCTGATCTCGGGGCTGATCCCGTCTCCTTCGTCGTCGACGTGGAACACCACTCCGGCGAACGGTTGCTGCCGAGGGACCGCCTCGGCGCTGACCCGCACCAGCCCTTCCCCGTGGCGCACGGCGTTCTCCACCAGGTTGGTGACGACCTGCACGAACTTGTCGGGGTCCGCGGTGACCCGGGGCAGGTCGTCGGCCGGGGCGAACTCGATCTCGCGTGAGGTCCCGGCCCGTACCGACTCGAGTACGCGCTCGACAGCCGGTGCGAAGTCGAGTGGGCGCGCGTGCAGCGAGAGCCGTCCGGTGTCGATGCGGGCCACGTCGAGCAGCTCGGCGATCAGCCGGGTCAGCCGGTCCGCGTCGGAGTTGACGGTGGTCAGCATCAGCTTCTTCTGCTCGTCGCTGAGCTTGTCCCACTTCGACAGCAGGGTCGCCACGAAGCCCTTCACCCCGGTCAGCGGGGAGCGCAGCTCGTGGGCCACGGTGGCCACGAGGTCGGAGCGCTCCCGGTCCAGGCGGGCACGAGCCCTCGAGGTGCGCAGGCAGACCACGACTCCGTCCACGGCTGCCTGCGGGCCTTCGCGCAGGATGTTGACGGTCACCAGCAGCTCGGTGCCGTCGACTCGGAACCAGGACTGCTCGGGGATCCCCGAGCGCAGTGCCCGGCCGTCGTACACCTCGGAGCAGGAGAACCAGTCGTTGCCACCGCGATCTTGAAGAGCCACCACCTCCGCCAGGTGTCGTCCGGTGCCGGCGCCCGTCCGGAGCATCCGGGTGGCCGCCCGGTTGACCGAGGTGACGGTACCCGCCTTGTCCGCGACGACGACGCCGTCCGGAAGGGCGTCGAGGTTCAGGTCCACACCGACAGGCTAGTGGTTGCTCTCGCTCGCCTCGCGGAGCGCCGGGAGCAGCTCCTTCTCGGCGAAACCGAGGAAGTCGTCCTGGCTCTCGTCGCCGATCTGGACCAGGGCGATGTCGGTGAAGCCTGCGTCCCAGAACGCCGAGACCGCCTCGACGATGGGGTCCACGTCCGGACCGCAGGGGATCGACTGCGCGACGTCGTCCGGCTTCACGAACTGCGTGGCACCGGCGAAGGCGGCCGTGCCGGGAAGCTCGGCGTTGACCTTCCAGCCACCGCCGAACCAGCGGAACTGCTGGTGGGCACGGGCGACTGCGTCGTCCTTGGAGCTCGGGTCCCAGCACACCGGGATCTGTCCGATCTTTCGGCCCTGCTCACCGCCTGCTGCCGCGTCCCAGCCGGTCACCAGGTCGGCGATGGGCTCCACCGCGATCATGTGCTCGACCCTGGGAGCGAACTTCGAGATCGACTGTGGCCCCGACACGGCAACGCCGATGGGGACCCGGCGCTCGTGCAGGTCCCACAGCTTGGCCGAGTCGACGCGGAAGTGCTTTCCGTCGAAGGTGGTGTAGCCGCCGTCGAACAGGGAGGTGATGATGTCGAGCGCCTCGTCGAGCATCTCGTGCCGGGCGTCCACGCTGGGCCAGCCGCGGCCGACCACGTGCTCGTTGAGGTTCTCACCGGAGCCGAGCCCGAGCGTGAACCTCCCGTCGCTGAGCACCTGCATCGTGGCTGCCTTCTGCGCCACCACGGCCGGGTGGTAGCGCAGGATCGGGCAGGTCACGTAGGTCATCAGCTCGACCTGGTCGGTGACCTGCGTGACCGCGCCGAGCATGGCCCAGGCGTATCCGGAGTGGCCCTGCTCGTCGAGCCACGGGAAGTAGTGGTCGCTGCTGACCTCGAAGTCGAAACCTGCCGACTCGGCCCGGGCGGCGTACTGCACCAGACTCGCGGGTGAGGACTGCTCGGTCATCAAGGTGTAGCCGAAACGTGTCATCGGGTGGACCTACCCCGAGTCAGCAGCGCTATGCCGGACCCGTGCTCGACGGGCGGCGCTGCGCGCGGGCCGACGCGTAGAGACAGACCGCCGCGGCGGTGGCGAGGTTGAGGCTCTCCGCCCTGCCGTAGATAGGGATGGACACCCGGTGGTCGGCGAGCCGCGCGACCTCGTCCGGCAGCCCCCACGCCTCGTTGCCGAAAACCCAGGCACTCGGTCGGGACAGGAGGCCGGAGTCCGCGGCGTCGTCGAGGTCTGTCTCACCGTGGGAGTCGGCGGCGAGCAGATGCATCCCCAGGGACCGCAGCGAGCTGACCACCTCCGAGATGTCACCGTGCACCGTCAGAGGTACGTGGAACAAGCTGCCCGCACTGGCGCGCACGGCCTTGCCGTTGTAGGGGTCCACCGAGGAGCCGGCGAGTACGACGCCGTCGGCTCCGGCCGCATCGGCGCAGCGGATCACCGTCCCTGCGTTGCCGGGGTCGCGCACGTCCGCGCAGATGACCAGCAGCCGGGTGTCCGCACCGAGCAGGTCCGCCAGGGGGTGGTCGAGGAACGGGCACACCGCGACCAGACCCTGCGGATGCACGGTGTCGGCCAGCGAGCGCAACGCCGGCTCGTCGACCACGTGCCAGGGCACATCCTGGCCACGCGCGGTGGCTCGGAGGTCGGGACTGCTCCGCTCGACCTCAGCCAGAGCGTAGATCTCCGCGACCCCGCCTGAGCCGGCGAGCGCCTGACCGACGGCTTGGCGGCCCTCGGCCAGGAACAGCCGGCGCTCGGCCCGCGTTGCGCGTCGGGTGAGTTGCCTCGCCGCCTTCACCCGCCCGCTGCGTGCGGTCAGGACGGGGGATGCGGGCCGGGTGGAGCGACCGGTCAGGCCGAGGCCTTCTGGTCAGCCGGGGACCCGTCGGCCGGGGCGTTCACGTCGTCGGGCAAGTTCGCCTTGGCGAGCTCGACCATGCTGGTGAAGGTGCCGGGGTCGTTGACGGCCATGTCCGCGAGAATCTTGCGGTCCACCTCGACGCCGGCGGCACGCAGACCCTGGATGAACCGGTTGTAGGTCATCCCGTGCGCGCGGGCGGCGGCGTTGATGCGCTGGATCCACAGCTTGCGGAACTCGCCCTTCTTGGCGCGCCGGTCACGGTAGCTGTAGGCCAGCGAGTGGGTGACCTGCTCCTTCGCCTTCCGGTACAGCCGCGAGCGCTGCCCGCGGTAGCCGGAGGCGCGTTCCAGGGTCACCCGGCGCTTCTTGTGGGCGTTGACTGCCCGCTTGACGCGTGCCACTTCTTACTCCTCGGTGCTCAGGTCAGGTGCTGGTGCGAATGGACGTCGGGTTCGGCTACCTGCCGAGCAGCTTCTTGACGCGCTTGGTGTCCGCCTTGGAGACGGCCTCGGTGCCGGAGAGCCGACGGGTCAGCGTCGACGGCTTGCGCTCGAGGTTGTGCCGCATCCCGGTCTTCTGGCGACGCAGCTTCCCGGAGCCGGTCACCTTGAACCGCTTGCTCGCACCGGAGTGCGACTTCATCTTCGCCATGAGGTTGTCCTTCGTCTGGGCTTTCGGCTGTCGGGCTCTTCGCGCTCTGTCGGGTGTCACATGTCCGGGTCGAGGCTCTCGGAGCGCCGTCGTTCCTTCTTCGCCTCCGGCTCGGTCGGTGGGACGGCTGTGCGTTCGGCCCGCTCGGCTGCCTTCTCCGCCATCCGGGTGGCAGCGCGCTCTGCCCGCTCCGCCTTCACCTCGGCCTTCGCCTCGGACTTCTTCTTGTGCGGCCCGAGCACCATGATCATGTTCCGCCCGTCCTGCTTGGGCGAGGACTCCACGAAGCCGAGGTCGGTGACATCCTCCGCGAGGCGCTGCAGCAACCGGAACCCGAGCTCGGGACGGTGTTGCTCGCGACCGCGGAACATGATGGTGATCTTGACCTTGTCACCCTGCCGCAGGAAGCGGACCACGTGACCCTTCTTGGTCTCGTAGTCGTGCTGGTCGATCTTCGGGCGGAGCTTCATCTCCTTGATGACCGTGTTCGTCTGGTTCCGCCGCGCCTCGCGGGCCTTCTGCGCGTTCTCGTACTTGAACTTGCCGTAGTCCATGAGCTTGCAGACGGGGGGACGCGCGGTGGGCGCGACCTCAACCAGGTCCAGCTCGGCCTCGGTGGCGAGCTTGAGCGCCTGGTCGGTGGGAACGATGCCGACGGTCTCGCCGTTGGGCCCGACGAGGCGGACTTCGGGAACCCGAATCCGGTCGTTGATACGCAGGTCTGTGCTGATAGGTCCTCCAGTTGTGGTTCTGTCGTCGCGACCCGTGCGCACCGGAGACCAGGACAAAAAATGGCTCCCGCACTGCACTGCAGCGGAAGCCAGCCTCGACACTGCGACGCCGCACCTACGACGACGCCACGAGTGTTCGCGTGACCGGACCCGACGACGTTGTCCGTCGGTGCGGGTGGGAGGAGGACCTCCGCTTTCGATCTGCCTGCTCCAACCGCCGCGAGGCGGCGGGTATTCCGCTCGCTGACACGTCGGCCTGACCAGTCAGATCGGTCGGGCACACACTACCAAGCCCTGATGGCGGAGTGCACATCCGTAGGCTGGAGGCGTGGGGATCGACGAGGTGACCTGGCAGGTCCTGACCGTGGTGCTGACGGTCTCCGGGCTGGTGGCGAGCGTTGTGCTGTGGCGGCTGCGGGGTCTCGCCTCCGGGTTGCGTGGGCTCGCCTGGTCGCTGCTCCCGGTAGCTGCACTGCTGACCGGCACCTGGAGGCTGATCTGGGACATCGGGAACGCGGTCGCCTCCTGGGGCGTCCGGTTCGTGTTCAGCCCCGTGGTCTGGCTCGGGGTGGGCGTCGCCGGAGCGAGCGCAGCGCTCTTCTTCCTCACCGGCGTGCTGCGCCGACGCGGAGCAGCGGGCCGCAGCCGTCCGGCGGTGGACGGGCGGCCGGAGGGTGCGTCCGCGGTGACGACCGGCAGCGCCGTCGACGACGACATGGCCGAGATCGAGGCGCTGTTGAAGAAGCGCGGGATCTCGTGATCCGGCACCACCTGCGGTGAGAGGCGGCCAGCCAAACGTCGCGGAGGTGGCTGAGCAGATCGCCATCCTCGTGAGCCGCCGTCCGGCCACCCTGGCGGAGAGCCGTTTCGTGTGCATCGACGGCCCCGCTGGTTCCGGCAAGACGACCCTTGCCCGCGCACTGCGTCGAGCGGGTCCCGCGTCCTGCCGGGTGGTGCACATGGACGACATCTACGAGGGATGGCAGGGTCTGGGCCGCGTGTCGAAACGCGTGGAGCGCGATCTCGTCCGACCCCTGGCCGCCGGTTCGACTGCGCGGTACCAGCGCTACGACTGGCACCGCGAGCGGCTCGCGGAGTGGCGCACGGTCGAGCCGGTCGACCTGCTGGTGCTGGAGGGAGTCGGCTCAGGCTCCCGGGGCTATGCCGACGTGATCACCACGTTGGTCTGGGTCGAGGCGCCAAGGGACGTGCGGATCGCCCGCGGCGTCGAGCGCGACGGCCAGCAAGTCCTTCCGCAGTGGCTGGCGTGGATGGGCGACGAGGCAGAGCTGTTCGCGCACGAGGACACCCGCGCCCGCGCGGACGTGCTCGTCGACGGGACCGGTGTCAGCTCACCCGTGGTCCGCGACCCGCACTAGGTCGGGTCCGCGGCCTGCTTCCGCAGGGCTCGTACCTCTCTGCGCAGAGCCTGTCGTTCCCTGCGTTCGACGTCTCGGCCCACCAAAATCTCGGCCAGTGCGGTCGTCGCCACTCGTGCTACCGCGTCGTCGCCGACGCCGCGGTCGTCATCGGTGAAGGCGTCCGGGTCCGGAGCCAGGTCCCCCAGATCGCCCACGATGTGGTACCCACCGCCGGCGAGCCGGTCGGCCAGGTCCTGCGACGCGTCGACGCACCACTGCTCCAGCCGCCTCGGCAGCCGGGCCGGCTCACCGGGCTGCGCGGCCAGGATCGTCTGACCCAGGAAGCTCTTGCCCTGCTCGCGGTAGCCGGCCCGCGGATGAGGCAGCCGGTCCCCCAGGGCGACGTTCACCCGGCGCAGCAGCTCGGCCTGGACCATGCCGAGGGAGTCGTTTCGCCGCTCCGTCTCCTGGTCCATCGCACTCGGGTCGACGTCGAGGACCGCGCAGAAGCGCTCCAGCAGGACCGCGGACGGTGCTCCGGACGGTGGCAGCGTGACGACGTGGATCCGGTCCGGTGCCACGCACTCCCGCCACCGCTCGAGAACCCCGATCAGGTCGTAGGCCGGATAGTGCGCGCCCTTGGCCGGGTCGGTGAAGTCGCCCAGGTACTGCTCGTACGACGTCAGACCGCGCTGCTTGACCTGCTGCTGCCATGCCGACGGGATGTACCGGGCAAGGTCGCGCGCGGTCACCACCACGTGAGGCTGGTAGCCGCCGAGCGCGTCCAGCAGTCTCGCGGCCTGGTGTGGCTGTGCCGCACCGAGCAGCTCCTGGCTCAGCAGCGCAGTCGGGCTGGACAGTCCGGCCAGGGCTTCCCGGAACCGGTCGAGTGCCCTGAAGGCACGCGGCGGGTCCATCTCGGGGCTCAGCTCGTCGAGCACCGACAGCGCAAGATGGAAGGTGTCCGCGGTGCTGCCGAGCAGCATCGACACGCCCTGGTCGGCCAGGGCGGCCCGAGACTGCGCGAAGATGTCCTGGAGGTACGACGTGCCGGTCTTGGGCAGTCCCACGTGCAGGTAGCACCGTCTTGCGGCCGTCATGGCCGCTCATTCAACCACTCCCGCCGGACCCCTCACCCCAGCGCGGGCCGCTCCAGGACATAGTTGGTCCAGCGGGTCTCGACCTCGAATCCGGCTCTCTCGTAGATGCCCAAGGCGCCGGTGGGGTTCTCGGAGTCGACGTCGAGCGAGGCCTCGTCGAACCCGGCGTCCCGGTAGGCGGCCAGCGCATGCTGCAGCAGCGCCCCGGCAATGCCGCGGCCACGGAACTCTCGGCGGGTGCCCACCTTGGCGACGTATGCCTCACGACGACCGGTCGCCTCGAAGAACGCGTCGAACTCGTTGCTCTGCAGGTAGGCGACCACCCGCTGCGGGTCGGAGGGCTCGACGACGACGAAGCTCAGCTCGGGCCGGAAGTTCCGACTCTCGGTCACCCACTGCTTCCACATCACGTCGGTCCATGGCGTGAAGTTGGGGTGGTCGAGGAACGCCTCGTTGTGCGCGGCGTGCATCGGCTCGGCGTACGCAGGCTGGTAGCGCCGTAGCTCGAGTCCCTCAGGCAGCGGCTCGGGTGGGGGCGTCTGGGTGGTCTGCACCCGCATGACGAAGTTCCACCGCTCCGCCCGGAACCCGTGCTCGGTCAGCAGCTCGACCTGCGCGGTGTTCTCGGACAGGCCCGTCGCGGCGTACTTGGCGGGCAGGTCGGGATGCCGCTCGGCGTGCACCTCGTCGGCCCGGTCGAGCATCGCCCGCAGCACCTCGGTGCCCACTCCCCTGCCCCTCAGGTCCGGTCGCACCGAGCCCTCCACGTGCACCTTCTGGTGCGTGCGGTCGCTGGAGCGCGGGTAGACCGAGAAGTAGCCGACCAGGTCGCCGCCCGCACCCTCGTCGAACGCGCCGACGATGTCCTTGCCGACCTCGATGTCGGGGTTGGCCATCTCCTCCGCGAGATCCGCCTCGTTGTAGTGCTCCCCGGTGCGGTCCTCCTGCTCGACGGCGGCGAGCAGGGCGGCCCACTGCGGGATGTCCGCGTGGGTCAGGGCGCGCAGCCGAAGGTCGAGGTCGGGGGGCACCGGACGAGCGTAGGGCCGTGGTCGGCCGACCTGCATCAGGTTTTCGCGTCGCCTGGCCCGAGGTCGGCGATCGCAGCCACCGGGCCGCCGCCGTCCGGTCCCTGGTGCGCCGCGGAGACCGACACGAACACAGCCGGGTCACCGGTCACCGCGGCGGTGACCCCGCCCACGCATGCCTTGATCTGCCGGTGCCAGTGCACGTCGGAGTCGTCGAGCATGGCGTTGCGGCGGCCACGGACCTCACCGTCCTGGGACGCCTCGCACTTGAGGAAGACGTTGACCAGGCGGCCATCGAGATCGGAGACGTGCGGCCGCTCCGGCAGCTCGAGACCGGAGTCCTTGACCGCTGCCCAGATCCCGTCCGCGTCCAGGGCGTCGCGCATCACCGAGTGGCCGATCCGGTACCGCCCGCCCACACCGCGCGTGTTGCCCACCACGACCACCTGTGCCTGGTCCAGCTCCACGCCGCTGGAGCACGAGGCGACGCTCGAGTAGAGCGAGCGGTCGTGCATGACGTCCTCGTCGCGCGGCATGTCGATCTCCCCCAGCGCGACCGCGACCCCGAGCGCGGTGCACCCGTTGGACAGGTCCATCGACTCGTGCGTGTGCTCGGTCCACACGGTCTTCCCGCGGCTCTTCGCGTCCCGGATGCTGTGGATCGTCAGCAGCGGGGTCTTGGTCTGCACGTAGTGCACGTCCGCGGGGTCGGAGATCCCGGCGCGCCCCATCGCGACCTCCACCGCTTCCGCGACCTTCGTCACCATCGCAGTCCTGCCGATGTCCTCGGGCTGCAGCATCTCGCTCATCGCGAAACCCACGGTCAGTCTCGGCTCGTCGGTCTGCTCGGCCTGGTCGGCCGGGATCGTCGCGAACACCGTCGCGTGCGGGCTGAGCACACCATCGGTGCCCCCCGACCAGACGATCGGCACCTGGTTGACCTCCTCCGCGCTGCGGCTGCCCTTCGCGACGAGCACTTCGCGGAAGGCGCGGTCGGCGATGATGCGGGTGTAGTCGTTGACCCCGCCGTTGCCCTCGGTCTTCCCGATCACCGCGACGACTCGATCCGCCTCGAGCACGCCCTGATCGATCAGGCCGGCCAGACCGCTCGCGTCGGAGACACTGAGGATGGGGACCTTGCGTACTTCGATCGGCTCTGGCATCAGCTCTCCTCGTCCGGTACCACGACAGTGCCCGTCTTCCCGGCCACAGCGTCGATGATGCCGTCGAGGTCGCTGATCACGGCGTACCTTCCTCCGGCCTCCACGAAGCGGCAGGCAGCCTCGACCTTGGGACTCATCGAGCCGCTGCCGAAGTGACCTTCGTCGGCGTACTTGCGCATCGCGCTCACGGCGATCCGGCCGATCGCCTTCTGGCCAGGCGTGCCGAAGCCGAGGACGGCCGCCGGCACGTCGGTGGCGATCACCAGTACGTCGGCAGCGACCGTCCTGGCCAGCAGTGCCGCCCCGAGGTCCTTGTCGATCACGGCTTCGACGCCCCGCAGGCCACCCGCCTCTCGCACCACCGGGATGCCTCCGCCGCCGTTGGCGACAACGACGAAGCCGGCCTCGACGAGCGCGGTGACCGCCGGTGCGTCGAGGATCTCCAGCGGTTGCGGCGAGGGCACGACGCGGCGCCAGCCCCTGGCGCCGCGGTCCTGCCACGTCTCCCCGTGCTCGACCAGCAGCGCTGCCTCCTCCTTCGGCAGGTACCTCCCGATCGGCTTGCTCGGCTTGCCGAAGCCGGGGTCGTCGGGGTCGACCAGGGTGCGCGTGACGATCGTCGCGCTACGGGCCTGCGGGTCGCCCCCGGCAAGTGCGTCGTCGAGCGCCTGCATGAGCACGAAACCGAGCGTGGCCTGGGTCGAGGCGCCGCACCAGTCCAGCGGGACCGGGGGCACCACGGAGGCCGCGATCTCGTTCTTCACCAGGAGGTTCCCGACCTGTGGCCCGTTGCCGTGGGTCAGCACGACCTCGATGTCGCGGGTGAGCAGGTCTGCGACGCACTTCATGGCGGCCTGAGCAGCCGCTATCTGGTCCTGCGGTCGGACCCGTCCGTCGTCGGCGGCCAGTGCGTTGCCTCCCAGGGCCAGCAGCACTCTCATCTGCGCACCTCCCGTTCCCTCTCGGCTCACCAGTCCACCGCTGCGGTGGCTGCCCCGCCGGAGAGCCTCGCATAGCCCGGTCCGCGGTCGAAGAACGGGACCTCCCCGCGACCAGAGCGCATCCGCGCGCGCAACGAGTCGCTGGCCCGGGCGTCCAGAAGGGGGGCGTCGGCGAGACCGCCCAGGACGACGCCGTACTCCTCGCGGGCGGCCTGGACCGACACCTTGCCCCAGAGCACGTCCCGGACCACCTCGTCGTAGGGCCGTTCCAGCGGGTCACCCCAGCCACCACCTCCGGTGGTGCGGATCCGGATCAGCTCGCCGGCGCGCACCGGCTCGGCGTCCGCGAGCGCGTCGACCTCGCGTTCGGCCGACCCTCCGGGGTCGATGGTCACCGAGAACGACTTGCCGGCCCTGCCGCCTCGAACCCCCCAGCAGGACAGGATCGAGCGGTCCGCGATCGACATGAAGTGCGCGTCCCGAAGCATCCGGATGTGCTTCTCGTAGCCGAGACCGCCGCGGAAGCGGCCCGGCCCGCCGCTGTCGACGGCCAGGCCGAGCCGCTCGACCAGGAACGGGAAGCGCGCCTCGGAGAACTCGGTGGGCAGGTTGCGAGAGTCCGGGACGACGTGGATCGTGTCCTCGCCGTCGGCGTAGTAGCGGCCGCCGGATCCGCCGCCGAGGACCTCACGCATCAGGTACGGCGTCCCGTCGAGGTCATCGCCGTACACCCCGGTGTAGCGGATCGTCTCCTGGTCCGCAGGCATCCTCCCGTCGACCGCCTTGGCGACCACCCCGGCCAGCACGCCGAGCAGTCGCAGGATCACGAAGGTTCGCGCGTTCGTGGGCGCCGGGAACACCGGGGTCAGCAGCGTGCCGGGTGGTGGGAAGCGCATCTCGATCAGCGGGACCACGCCTTCGTTCACGTCGAGCTGGGCCATCCGCTCGGGGGTGTCGGCGAGGTTGCGCAGCACCGGAGCCAGCCACTTCTTCAAGAAGTTCCCGTCGGCGTAGTCCCCGCAGTGGTTGATCGGCCCCTTCGCCTGGGGCGCGGTGCCGTCGAAGTCCAGGACCAGCCGCTCGCCACCCGGGTCGGAGTGCGCGGTCTTCGTCAAGGTGATCCGCTGGGTGTGCAGCCGCGGCTCGTCGACGCCGTCGTGCTCGGCGTAGTCCTCCCAGGTGTAGGAGCCCTCGGGAATCTTCGACAGCACCTCGCGTCGGAAGGTGGCGGTGGTCTTCTCGAGTAGCGCGTCGAAGCACGTCTCCACCCGTTCGCGGCCGTACCTCTCGAACAGCTCGGCCAGCCGGCGAGCCCCCATCAGGCACGCCGAGCACTCGGCGTCGAGGTCGGCCGCGAGCGAGTCGGGCATCCGGGAGTTGCGGGTCATGATCTTCAGTGCCGCCTCGTTCGGGACGCCCGCCTGCCAGAGCCGGATCGGGGGCACCATCAGGCCCTCCTCGTACACGCTGGTCGCGTTGCTCGGCATCGACCCCGGCACGGCGCCGCCGATGTCGTCGTGGTGCCCGAAGGCCTGGACGAACGCGACCACCTGCGGGCCGCCTCCGTCATCGTGGAAGACCGGCGCGGTCACGCATAGGTCCGGCAGGTGGCCGATGCCCCCTTCGGACAGGTACACGTCGTTGTGGAAGAACACGTCACCGGGCTGCATGGTCTCGATGGGGTAGTCCCGCACGACCGGGTGCACCAGCGCCGAGTAGGACCGGCCGGTGAGCTTGCGCAGCCTGCGGTCGTGGATGCCGGCGCGGTAGTCGTGCGCGTCGCGGATCATCGGTGACCTCGACGTGCGCCCGATCGCCGTCTCCACCTCCTGCTCGACCGACGCGAGGTAGCCATCGACGATCTCGGTCAAGACCGCAGAGCTGTCGGTCACGGGCTCCTCCGGATCACCAGGTTGCCGTAGTCGTCCACGCGTGCGGTGAAGCCCGGGTGCAGGGGAACCGTCGAGCTGAACTCCTCCAGCACCGCCGGACCGTGGATCTCGTCTCCGGCCCCGAGCAGGGCACGGTCGTAGACGGGCGTGTCCACCCAGTCCTCGAAGTACACGCGGCGGGATCCGGTCCCCGCCAGCTCCGCGCCGGTCCCACGCGCGACTTCGACGAGCGCTGGCTTGCGGATCGGCCCGACGCCACTGACCCGCAGGTTCACCCACTCCACCTCCTGCCGCTGGTCGTCTCGGAAGTCGTATCCGTACAACCTCCGGTGCTCCTCGTGGAACGCGTCGCCGACAGCCGAGGCCAGCTCGTCGGTCATCGGACCGTCGGGCACGTCCACCCGCACCTCGTAGGCCTGACCGAAGTACCGAAGGTCGGCGGTACGCAAGAAGCTGCGCTGGCTCGGTGGGAAGCCCGCACGCTCCAGGGCGGCATCGGCCCGGCCGGTGAGGTCCTCGAACCTCGCCTGCACCCGGCTGCTGTTGAGCTGCGAGGCACGGGTCACTGCTGTCTGCACGTAGTCGTTGCGGACGTCGACCGTCAGCAGGCCGAACGCCGAGAGGTTGCCCGGGTTGAGCGGCACGAGCACCCCGTCGAGCCCGAGGATGTCGATCAGCCGGCAGGCAAGCAGCGAGCCGGATCCCCCGAAGGTCACCAGGGTGAACTCGCGGATGTCCAGGCCGCGGCGGACCGTGACCTGCCGCAGGGCGTTGGCCTGGTTCCACGCCGAGATCTCCAGCACACCGCTGGCGCAGGCCTCCCCCGTCAGGGCGAGCGACTCACCCAGCTGCTCGATGCCGCTCGCCGCGACCTCGACGTCCAACGGCACCTCGCCGCCCAGCAGGTGCGGTGGGATGCGCCCGAGCAGGAGATGGGCGTCGGTGACGGTCGGCTCGGTGCCGCCGGTCCGGTAGCACATCGGTCCCGGGTCGGCCCCGGCCGACCGGGGCCCGACCTTGAGCGTCCCCTCGGGCGAGATCCAGCTGACAGACCCTCCCCCGGCACCGACGGTCACCACGTCGATCATCGGGATCTTGCTGGGATACGCCCCCACGGTGCCCTCCGTGGTCAGGGCGGGCCGGCCGTCGGTCACCACGGTGACGTCGGTCGAGGTACCGCCACCGTCGCAGGTGACCACGCGCGCGAATCCGGCGCTCTGCGCCACCACCGCAGCACCCAGCGCTCCCGCGGCCGGCCCGGACAGCACCGTCGTGATCGGCTGATGGACGACCTCGTCGGCCGACAGCACGCCGCCGTTCGACTTCATCACGTAGAACGGGATCGGTGCGGCACCCTCAGCTCCCAGCTCGCCGAGCCGCGAGCCGATGTTCTCGACGTAGCTGCGGATGCTCGGCTTGACCGCGGCGTCGACCAACGTGGTGACGCTGCGTTCGTACTCACGGTACTCAGCCAGCACGTCGCTGGAGATCGACACCGTGGCGCCCGGGTGCTCACGCTCGAGGGCCGCGCGCATCGCCCGCTCGTGGCTGCTGTCGAGATAGGAGTGCAGGAAGCAGACCCCGATCGAGTCGATCCCCCGCTCCCGGAACCAGCGCGCGGTGTCCACGGCAGCGGCCTCGTCGAAGGCTCTGACCTCCTCGCCTCGAGCCGTGAACCGGCCGGGGACGGTCCGGACCCGGTCCGCGGGCACGATCCGGTCCGGCTTCACCCAGAAGTACGAGTTCCCGTAGCCG
Organism: uncultured Nocardioidaceae bacterium; assembly: GCA_902805855.1. Classification (GTDB taxonomy): domain Bacteria; phylum Actinomycetota; class Actinomycetes; order Propionibacteriales; family Nocardioidaceae; genus Nocardioides_C. The sequence goes on along the minus strand of CADCUJ010000112.1, from coordinate 30,366 downwards.
TCCGGCACCGACTGCCGCGCGATCTCCAGCACGAACTCGTAGCCCTCGGTGGTGATGAAGCCGAGGTCGTCGACCTTGCCCTCGAGCAGCTTGTTCGTCGCCACCGTCGTGCCGTGGCTCACCGCGGTGACCTGGTCACCGGCCAGACCGAGTGCGGCGAGCACCTTGTGCACGCCGGCCATGAAGCCCATCGCCGGGTCGTTCGGCGTCGAGGGCGTCTTGGTGGTCACCACCGTGCCGGTCTCGTCGTCGACCGCGACCACGTCGGTGAAGGTACCTCCGGTGTCGATGCCGATCCGGATGCTCAAGCCGCCTCCTCGCCGAGCACAGCCCGGCGCCGACCCGCCGGATTGGCCATCTCGAAGGCACGGGCGAACTGCAGCAGCCGCAGCTCATGGTTCGGCGCGGCGACGACCTGGACGCCGACCGGCCAGCCCTGGCCGGTGAACCCTGCTGGCACCGATATCGCCGGGCACCCGGTCATGGTGATCAGGTAGGCAGAACGCATCCAGTCCAGGTACGTCGGCTGGGCGCGGCCGTTGATCAGCGACGGGTACTCCTCGTCCGCGCTGAACGGCGGCACCTGGCTGACCGGCATCACCAGCACGTCGTGCTGGGTGAAGAACTCACGGACCCGCTCACCGATCTCTGTGCGGGTCTGGAACGCCCGCGCCACCTCGGCACCCGTCACCGGCTCGCCCTCGCGGATGTTGCCGGCCAGTGAGGCCTTGAAGGCGTCCGGGTCACTGCGAAGCAGCGCGCCGAACCGGTGGGCGAAGTGCCACGCCCGCAGCGTCCGGAAGGCCCCGTCGGCACCACGGAGGTCCGGGTACGCCTCGCCCACGCGAGCCCCGGTGCCGCTGAGCAGCTCACGCTGGGCATTCAGCACCCCGGCCACGTCGTCCTCGACCTCGAAGGCGCCGCCGAGGTCGACGGAGAAGGCGACCCTCAGCCCGTTCAGGTCGGCGGGTGTGGTTCTCGCGAAGGCGGAGCCGGGCGTCTCCAGTGCCTGGGGGGAGCGGGCATCCGGCCCGGCGACGACCGAGAGCAGCAGGGCCAGGTCGTCGACGCCTCTGGCCATCGGTCCGGTGACCGACAGCGGCTCCCACGCGTTGCGGGTTGGCCAGCTCGGCACCCGCCCGAGGCTCGGACGCAGGCCCACGACGTTGCAGAACGAGGCGGGGTTGCGCAGCGAGCCACCCATGTCGCTGCCGTCGGCCAGGGGCACCATGCCGCTGGCCAGGGCCGCGGCGGCTCCTCCACTCGACCCGCCGGCGGAGCGGGAGAGGTCGTAGGGGTTGCGCGTGGTGCCGAAGACCGGGTTGAACGTGTGCGACCCCGCTGCCCACTCCGGCACGTTGGTCTTGCCGATCACCACGACGCCGGCAGCCCGGATCCGCTCGACGACGAGGTCGTCTCGCTGCGAGACGTGGCCGGCCATCAGCGGCGACCCGAACGTGGTCGGCCAGCCGGCCACCTCGTGGGTGTCCTTGAACGCGAAGGGCAGCCCGTGCAGTGGACCGAGCCGCTCCCCCGCCGCAGTCACCTCGTCGGCGGCCGCGGCAGCTTCGCGGGCGCGCTCCGGATCCAGCGACACGACCGCGTTCACGGCCGGGTTGACCGCTGCGATCCGGGCGAGGTGCAGCTCCAGCAGCTCGCGCGCGGAGATCGCCTTGGCGGCGACCGCTGCCACCATGTCTCTGGCAGAGCTGTGCCGGTCGATGTCGTGCACTCAGCCGCTCCGCCGTCCCGCGATCCAGGCCCCGACGACGGCGCCCGCCAACCCGGCAGCCGCGCCCACGGCGACGCCGAGCGCGAACGACGACCCGCCCGTCGGGACCGACTGCGGTGCGGTGAACACCGGAGCCGCCGGCGAGCCCGGCGCCCGGTCCGAGGGGGACGCAGCGGTGCTGGCCGGTTCGGGCGTCCCGGCGAGCGCGGTGTCCACGTTGCCGAAGAAGTCGGCCGCCATCCGCTTCGAGACACCGGTCAACATCCGTTGGCCGACGCCGCCGATCATCCCTCCGACGGTGGCGTCTGCCTCGTAGGACAACGACGTGCCGCCGTCGTCCCCGGGCTCCAGCCTCACCAGCACGTCGGCGCCGATCGTGCCCGGAGCCCCGGTGCCTCGGGCCTGCATCCGGAACGACCCCGGTTCCTGCTGGTCGTGCAGGCTGACCTGGCCGTCGTACACGCCACGGATGGAGCCGACCCCGGCGTTCAGCGTCATCTTGAACGCGTCCGCGCCGACCGCCTCCAGGCGTTGGCAGCCCGGGATGCAGCGCACCAGGACCTCCGGGTCGTTCAGCGCGCGCCACACCGACTCACGGTCGGAGCTGAGCTGGGCGGTGCCGGAGATCTTCATGACTGGTGCTCCTGCCTCAGGTGGAACAGCTCGCTGGGCGAGATCGGCATCCGCCGGATCGGGAAACCCTCCGCATCCTCGATGGCCGAGGCGATCGCGGCCGAGCCCGGTATCACGCCGGCTTCACCGGCTCCCTTCACCCCGAGTGGGTTCAGCGGCGAGGGGGTCTCCAGGTGGTCGATCTCCACGGTCGGCACCTCGGTCGAGTACGGCATCAGGAAGTCCATGAAGGAGGCGTTCAAGAGCTGGCCGTCATCGGCGTACTCCATCCGCTCGTACAACGCACCGCCGACCCCCTGGGCGACGCCGCCGTGGATCTGGCCCTCGAGGATCATCGGGTTGACGATCGTGCCGCAGTCGTGCACCACGCAGTAGCGCAGGATCTTGATCTCACACGTGTCCGGGTCGGTCTCCACGACCACCGCGTGCATGCCGTTGGCGAAGGTGGACTGGGTCGGCGAGTAGTACTCGGTGCCCTCCAGCCCCGGCGCGTCGCCAGGCGAGATCGGCGCCCGGGCGGGGTCTGCCGGCGACGCGAACTGGGTCGCCCTCCTCGCGGCGTCGTCGAAGGCGTACCGCAGCGGGTTGGACAGCACGGCGACGGTCCCGAGGTCGATGCTCACGTTCGCGCCACTGGGCGAGGTGCCCTTGACCCGCACCTGGCCGTCGACGATCTCGAGATCCTCCGGCGATGCCTCCAGCGCGTCCGCTGCGATCCGCATCGCCTTCTCCCGCACCCGGCGGGCGGTCATCGCGACCGCGCTCCCGCTCATCACCGCGGTCCTGGAGGCGAAGGTACCCACGGCGTACTTGAAGCGTCTGGTGTCTCCGGTGGTGACCCGCACTCGGTCGAAGGGCACGCCGAGCTCGTCGGCCACGATCTGGGCCAGCATCGTCTGGTGGCCCTGGCCCTGGCTGGTCAGACCCGTCGAGACCACCACGGTGCCATCGCTCTCGACCCGCACGTGGCCACCCTCGTAGGGTCCGACTCCGGTGCCCTCGACGTAGCACGCCAGGCCGATGCCGACGAGCCGGCCCTCAGCCCGGGCCTGCTCGCGGAACGCCGCGAAGTCGTCCCAGCCGACGAGCTTGCGCAGCTTCTCCAGGGACGCCGGGAAGTCCCCCGAGTCGTAGCGGAGCGCCCGGCCGTCCTGGAAGACCAGGTGGTGGTCGTAGGGCATCTCCTCGGGACGGATGAAGTTCCGCTCGCGGACCACGGTTCGGTCGATCCCGCGCTCGGCGGCGATGGCGTCCATCACCCGCTCCATCACGAAGCAGCCCTGCGGACGCCCGGCACCGCGGTAGGGGGTGACGATCACGGTGTTGGTGTAGAGGCTGGTGAACTCCACCCGGTAGACACCCGGCTTGTACGGCCCGAGCAGCTGGGTCGAGGTGATGATCGGCACGATGAGCCCGTAGGGGATGTAGGCGCCGTGGTCGTGCCAGAAGCGCACCGACAGCCCCAGCAGCCGGCCCTCGTCGTCGTACCCGACGCGCACCCGATGCAGCTGCCCTCTCTCGTGCGCGCTGGAGACGAAGTGCTCGCGACGGTCCTCGGTCCACTTCACCGCCCGCCCGAGCCGGCGGGCCGCCCAGGGGACCAGCACCTCCTCCGGCCACGGGTGCATGATCTTGACCCCGAAGCCGCCCCCGACGTCGGGGGTCACCACCTCGACCCGGTCGACCGGCAGGGCGAGCTTGGCCGCGACCGCCTGCCGCACGCTGGTCGAGGTCTGCGTGGAGGTGTGCACCAGCAGCGACTGGTCGTCGGCGTCCCACCTGGCCAGCACCCCTTTGCCCTCCATCGGCATCGAGGCGCTGCGCTCGATCTCCAGCTCCAGCTCCAGGGAGTGCGGCGCCGCGTCGACGGCAGCGTCGGCGTCCCCGGTCTGCTGGACCATGACCGCGGCAACGTTGCCGGGCACGTCCTCGTGCACGAGTCGCCCGCCGTCGCGCGCGCGTTCGATGCCCACGACGGCAGGCAGCGGCTCGAAGTCGACGTGGATCCGCCCAGCGGCGTCCTCGGCGACGTACCGGTCGACCGCGACCACCATCACGACCGCCTCGCCCACGTGGTTGACCTCCCCGTTCGCGAGGGGGTACGGCGTGCGTCCGTGCGTCAACGTCGGGTGCGGGATCAGCAACGGCAGCGCCTCGGCCATCCGGGAGCCGTGCTCGGCCTGGTCGCTCACCAGGTCCTCGTAGGTGTAGACCGCCACCAGTCCCTCGACGTCGACCGCGTCGGAGACGTCCACGTCACCGATCCGGGCGTGCGCGTGCGGGCTGCGGACGAAGGCTGCCGCGAGCGCGTCGTGGCCCAGGTCGTCGAGGTAACGGCCGTTGCCGGTGACCAGCCGCGGGTCCTCCGACCGAGGCACCCGCTGCCCGAACAGCCGGGTGCTCATCGGTCCTCGCCGGGGCTTCGAGAGGCACGCTCCTCCACCACCGGACGCCGCAGCTCAGCGGCCCGCTGCACGGCGGCGACGATGTTCTGGTAGCCGGTGCATCGACACAGGTTGCCCGCGATCGCCTCGCTCGCCTCCGCTGGCGTCGGCGCCGGGTTGTCCTCGAGGTAACCGGTGATCAAGGTGATGAAACCCGGCGTGCAGAAGCCGCACTGGAGGGCGTGGCAGTCCTGGAAAGCCTGCTGCACCGGTCCCATCTCGCCGTCGTCGGCACAACACCCCTCGACGGTGGTGATCTGTGTCCCGTCCAGGCTGACCGCGAAGACCAGGCAGGACCTGATCGGGGCGCCGTCGACCAGCACCGTGCAGGCGCCGCACACGCCGTGCTCGCAGCCGACGTGGGTGCCGGTCAGCCCGAGGTCGTGCCGCAGCGCATCGGAGAGCAGGCGTCGAGGAGGTACGTCGACGACGTAGGGCGTGCCGTTGACGGTCACCGAGACCGCGACGGTCTGCTCGGTGTTCGTGCTGCCGGTGTTCATGCCGCCGCCCGCTCGTGCGCCTGACCCAGCGCTCGGCGGGTCAGCACCAGCGCAAGATGGCGACGGTACTCGGCGCTGGCGTGGATGTCGCTCTCCGGGGCGATCTGCGACGCGAGCAGCTCCGCCAGCTGCGGCTCGCGGAACGCACCGCCCGGCCCCGCCGCGGCCGAGGTCACGTCGACCAGCGCCGGGCCGTCGCCGACACCGACCAGGGCCACCTTGGCCGAGGTGATCTCGGACTCCTGCCCGGTGGTGACCAGCGCGCCGACGCCACACATCGCGTAGTCACCCTGCCTGCGGGACAGCTCCACGAAGGCCGACCCGCTTCCGGGAGGCGGCCGGCCGAACCGGGCGGCCACTGCCAGCTCCCCGGGTCCGGTCGCGGACTGCATGGGGCCGAGGAAGAAGTCCGCCGCCGCGACCTCCCGGGAGTCTGTGGCCGACCGCAGCTCGACCACGCCGTCGAGCAGGAGGAGCACAGCGGCCATCTCCGCCGCCGGGTCGGCGTGCACCAGGCTGCCGACCGTGGTCCCCCGGTTCCGGATGGCGGGATGGGCGACGTTGACCAGGCCTTGGCGCAGCAGCGGGACCGCGCCGTACACCTCCTCGTCGCGCTCGAGCCGCGAGTGCCGCACCGCGGCGCCGACCCGCACCTCGTCCTCGCCGACCTCCACCGACTGCAGCGCCTCGACCCGGTTGATGTCGACGAGGTGCTCCGGTGCGGCGAGCCGCATCGACATCAGCGGCACCAGTGACTGTCCTCCGGCAAGCACCTTCGCGGAGTCGCCGTAGGCGCGCAGCAGCTCGACGGCCTCGTCGGCGCTGTGCGGGCGGTGGTAGGTGAACGGGGAGGGCTTCACGAAGTCGTTGGCCGCTCCGAGTCGCCTCGTCGTCCGGCGTTGTCGCGATGGTCCGCGTCGTCGTGGTGCACTCCTTCGCGGCCGACCGCGATCAACGTTCCCTCGTCGCGCAGGTCTGGCGGAGCCACGGCGCGGGAGAGGTGGTAGGCGGCCAGGGCGACGATGGTTCCCAGCGCGATCCCGGACAGCTCGAAGTCGTCGGTGACCTGTAGCGAGGTGTTGCCGATCGCGATGATGATGCCCGCGGCGACCGGGACCAGGTTCACCGGGTTGGCGAAGTCCACCCGGTTCTCCTTCCAGATCTTCGCGCCCAGCAGGCCGATCATCCCGTAGAGGACGACGGTGATACCGCCGAGCACCCCTCCCGGTGTCGCCGAGACCACGGCGCCGAACTTCGGGCACAGGCCGAACAGGATCGCCACCACGGCCGCCACGTAGTAGGCCGCGGTCGAGTACACCCGCGTCGCCGCCATCACCCCGATGTTCTCGGCGTAGGTCGTGGTCGGCGAGCCGCCCACCGAGGATGCGATCACGGTGCCGACGCCGTCGGCCCCGATCGCCCTGCCCATCACCGGGTCGAGGTCGTGCCGGGTCATCTCCGCGACCGCCTTGACGTGGCCGGTGTTCTCGGCGACGAGAGCGATCACGGCCGGCAGCATCAGCAGCACGAAAGCCAGGCTGAACGTCGGAGCGTGGTAGCCCACGACGCCGTTGGCAAAGTCGCTGGCGGGAGGAAAGCCGATCCAGTCGGCCGCGCGGACGGCGTCCCAGCTGACCCGGTCGTGCTCGAACGCGGTGGCCACGCAGTAGGTGCCCTCGGTGTCGCAGGGCTGGCCGTCGGGCCCGCGAAGGTTCTGCCCGGGCAGCACGGAGGTGATCGGGCCGACGCGGTCGAACAGCCAGGACAGTGCGTAGCCGAGGATCAGCCCGAGGAAGACCGCGATCCGGCCGAAGAAGCCGCGCAGGCCCACAGCCATCAAGATCACCGCGGTCATCGTGATCAGCGCGATCCACTGGTCCTGCGGCCAGTAGACGTTGGCCACCACCGGCGCCAGGTTGAACCCGATCAGCATCACCACCGCGCCGGTGACCACCGGCGGAAGAACCGCGTGCAGCACGCCGGAGCCGAGGAAGTGGATCAGCACGCCGACCGCGGCGAGCACGACCCCGGCGACCAGCACGGCTCCGGTGACGTCCGCGGCGTCACCGCCTTGTCCGTAGATCGCGAACGCTCCACCCACGAACGAGGCGCTGGTGCCGAGGTAGCTGGGCACCTTGCCCTGCACGATGAGCAGGAAGGCGATTGTGGCGATGCCGCTCATCATGATCGCCAGCTGCGGGTTGAGACCCATGATGATCGGGAAGACGAACGTCGCCCCGAACATCGCCACCACGTGCTGGGCGCCGAGGCCTGCGGTCCTCCCCCACGAGAGCCGTTCGTCCGGCGCCACCGCGGCACCCGGCGGCGGCGTCTTCCCGTCGTGCACGACCTTCCACGAGAACATCGACATGGCGACCTCCTGCCCCACACGTACCGTCCCCGCGGACGGATCAGGCTCTCACTGTGCACCAGCACGGCGTCGGTGCCCAGCACCGACGCGGCGGGGTGTCGCCACACCGTCCAGCGTGGGCGTCAGGTGGCGACCTCGTCTGCGGGCCGGTCGACCTGGCCTATCGTCGGTACGTGCCCACGCGTGAGCTGCCTTGCAGCGCCTCGTCGCTGCTGACAGGTCTCCTCGACCGGGCCGACGAGCCGGGCGAGCCGGGTGTCGAGCCCGTCGAGGTGTCCCGGACCCGGGTCAGCGTCCACTACGAGACCGGCGACCCTGGCATGCCGGTGCTCAGTGTGTGCACCCCGGAGGCGGTGCGGCTGCCGAACGCGGTCGTGACCAAGAAGCTGCCCAGCGGGTCGGTGACGGTGAGGGATGGGCGTCTGAGCGACTCGGCGGCGTGCTGGCGGGTCGCCCGCTGGTGGCGGCCCGCACGTCCTCGTGGACTGGCTCCTCCGCCGGTCCGCCCCGTCGAGACCGCCGGTCCCCTCGACCCCGAGGCACTGGTCGGCGCCGGGCCCGGCCTCACCCCGGTCGGCGATGACGTCCTCGCCGGCGCGCTGGTGGCAGCGCATGCCATCGCGGACCCGCGGCTGCCCGGATGGCAGCGGGCGGTGCGTCGCGAGCTCGGCCGGGGGCGGACGACCGCGGTGTCCCGGGCGATGCTGCTGTGTGCGTTGGACGGGTACGCCACCGACCCGCTCGCACAGTTCGTCGGCGCGGTGTGCGCGTCTCCTCCGGATGCGGACATGCTCGACCGGACGAGGTCGGCTCTGCTCGCCGTCGGGCACACCTCCGGCGCGGGGCTGGTGTCTGGCGTGCTGCACGTCCTGACCACGAGCACGGTTGAGGCGGCGGCGTGAGCCGGTCGCTACAGGTCCGCAAGGGCGCCTACGTCGACTCGGTCACGCTGATGCAGGCCAGCCGGTCGGTGGCCGCGCTGCCAGGTGTCCACTCCGCTCTGGTCGCGATGGCTACCGAGCTGAACCTCGACCTGGCCACGACCATGGGCTTCACCCCGCCGGCTCAGGTCAGCCCGAACGAGATGCTGGTCGCGGTAGCCGCAGAGTCCGAGGAGGCGCTGACTTCGGCACTGGCGGAGGTGGATCGAGTCGTCGCGGCCGTCACGGCCCCCGCCGTCTCCGAGTTCGGGGGCGCCCCGGCGCCGTTGACCATCCGCTCAGCGGCTCGCTCCGCTGACGCCCAGGTGGCGCTGATCTCGACTCCGGGCCGGTACGCGGTCGCGGACGCCGTCGACGCGATCGACGCCGGGCTGCACACGATGATCTTCAGCGACAACGTGTCCCTGGAGCACGAAGTCGCGCTGAAGCGGTACGCCGCCTCCCGGGACGCCGACGGTGTGATCGTGATGGGCCCGGACTGCGGCACCGCGGTGATCGGTGGCGTCGGTCTCGGGTTCGCCAACGTCGTCCGCCCAGGACCCGTGGGGATCGTCGCCGCCTCGGGCACAGGCGCCCAGCACCTGATGACTCTGCTCGACGGAAGCGGCGTCGGGGTCAGCCACTGCGTCGGGGTCGGCGGGCGCGACCTCAGCGAGCAGGTCGGCGCGCTGTCCACCGTGGCTGCCCTGGACCTGCTCGCGGCCGACGAGGCGACCGAGCTCGTCGTGGTGGTGTCCAAGCCTCCGGCACCCGGCGTGGCGCAGCGGGTCCAAGACCATGCCGACCGGCTGGGCAAGCCGGTGGTCCTCGGGCTGCTCGGGGAAGGCCGACCCGACATCACCGAGACAGCGCACCAGGTGGTGACCGCTCTCGGACTGCAGTGGCAGCCACCAGAACGCCGGCAGGGTGCGGTGGCCGAAGGCCGACCCGGCGGTCGACTGCGCGGGCTGTTCGCCGGCGGGACTCTGCGCGACGAGGCGATGATCTTGGCCAAGCACCGGCTCGGCACCGATGACCTCGGCGCCGCCGGCCACCTGCTGCTCGACTTCGGGGACGACGAGCTCACCCAGGGCCGCCCGCACCCGATGATCGACGGCTCGATCCGGGTCGACGCGATGCTCGCCGAGATCAAGGACGAGCGCTGTGGCGTGCTGCTGCTCGACCTGGTCCTCGGACACGGCGCAACCCTGGAGCCGGCTGCTGAGCTCTCCGACGCGGTGCGCGCAGCGACCACGGTCGGGGTCCCGGTCCTGGTCTCCCTGGTGGGCACCCGGGACGATCCGCAGGACCGCGGTCGCCAGGCGGAGGTGCTGCATCAGGCCGGGGCATGGGTCTTCGGCTCCAATGCCCAGGCCACCCGCACGGCGTTGGATCTGCTCGTGGCGGGTGGCGGGCCATGAGCACGCTGCATCCCCTCGTGGCGCCCGCCGGCGTGGTGACCGCGGGTGCCGGACTGCTGGCCGACGCCTTGGACCAGCAGGGCGTTCCGACGGCCAGGGTCGACTGGCGACCGCCGGTGGCCGGTGCGGACGACGCCCTGGCTGCCGTCTCGCTCGACCCGAGACGCCGGGCCGCGAACGCGCGGGCGCTCGAGGCCATGCTGTCCGCCGAGGCCACCCTGGTCGACGTAAGGCCGGCCTCGCAAGTGTTGGACCTGGCACCCGGCCAGTTCCTGCACGCGGGACCGCCGCTCACCTGGGAACGCGCCTCCGGTCCGATGCGCGGCGCACTCATCGGCGCGATGCTGTTCGAGGGGCTCGCCGACTCGCCCGAAGCCGCGGAGCGCAGGCTCGAGGCCGGCGACGGGGTGAGCCTGGAGCCGTGCCACCACCACGGCGGGGTGGGACCGATGGCCGGTGTCGTCTCTTCGTCGATGTGGCTGTTCGAGCTGCGTGACGACGCACACGAGTCCAGCTCTTGGTGCTCGCTGAACGAGGGGCTCGGCAAGGTCCTTCGATACGGCGCCTACGCGCCGGAGGTGATCGAGCGCCTGCGCTGGATGGGCGACGTCCTCGGTCCGCTGCTGCAGCGCGCCGTCCGAGCCGGCGACCCGATCGACGTCAAGGCGATCCTCGCGCAGATGGTGCAGATGGGCGACGAGGGCCACAATCGCAACCGCGCCGGAACACTGCTGTTCCTGCGCGAGGTCGCACCGGCCCTGATCGACTCGGGCGCACCAAGCCGCGACGTCGCCGAAGCAACCCGTTTCATCGGCAGCAACGACCACTTCTTCCTGAACCTCGGGATGCCGGCCTGCAAGCTGCAGACAGCCGCCGCGGCGGACATCCCCGGCTGCACCGTGGTCAGCGTCATGGCCCGCAACGGAACCGACTTCGGGATCCAGGTGTCCGGGACCGGCGACCGCTGGTTCATCGCGCCGGCCCACACCCCAAGAGGACTGTTCCTGGGCGACTTCGGGCCGGAGGATGCCAACCCCGACATCGGCGACTCCGCGATCACCGAGACCGCGGGCATCGGTGGCCTCGCGATGGCCACCGCGCCGGCCATCGTGCGGTTCGTGGGCGGCAGCGTCCCGGACGCGCTGGCCACGACGCAACGGATGTACGACATCACCGTCGGCGAGAACCCGGCGTATGCGATCCCGATCCTGGACTTCCGTGGGGCGCCCACCGGAATAGACGTCACCGCCGTCGCCCGAACCCAGGTGCTTCCCCAGATCAACACCGGCATGGCCGGGAGGGTTGCCGGGACCGGGCAGGTCGGCGCCGGACTGGTCACGCCGCCGATGGAGTGCTTCACCCAGGCCCTCCTCGCGCTGGCCGAGAGGGCCCAGGTGTGACTGACGGGGCGGGTGTGAGGCACGGGGCCTCCTTGGCGGTCAGCCCATGTCTGATCCGACGCGAGCCGTTTGATTTTCGCCCAGCCGGCTACCTGGGAGCACCTCCCGCGGCGTAGGGTCGAGGCACGAGCTCCGGGAGTTCGCGACGTATCGGGGAAGACAACTGTGGGCATCAAGCTGAACGGCTGCGCCTTGGCTCTGGCGGCCTTGCCGCTTGCCCTGAACACCACCGTTCTGACCAGTGCCTGGTCGGCCGGGGAGGCGCCGCTCCGCATCTCGATGCAGTCCGGCTCGCCTTCGTCGGTGATCGCCTTCCCACCGCAGCCCGCCGAGCCTCGGGCGTCCACGCTCGCCGGCGTGGCCGACCCGGCTGAGCGGTCAACGGACCGGGCTCGTCTGCCCGGGCAGCGGGGCACGCCGAACACGCTGCGGGTCCGCTCCCCCAAGGGCGTCCGCACGGTCAGCGCCAGCCAGCTCGGCGAGCACGACATCCCACAGGCGGCGGTGCGCGCCTACAAGCGCAGCGCTCGGATCCTCGGTGACGTGGCACCGACCTGCCGGCTCGGCTGGACGCTGCTGGCCGGCATCGGCCGGGTGGAGTCCGACCACGGGCGGTACTCCGGCGCGCGGCTCGGGACCGACGGTGTGTCCCGACCGCTGATCATCGGCCTGCCGCTGAACGGCGTCGGCCCGGTGGCCGCCATCAGGGACTCCGACGGCGGCCGTTTCGACCAGGACACCCGGTGGGACCGCGCAGTCGGCCCGATGCAGTTCATCCCCACCACCTGGGCCGCGGTCGGCGTCGACGGGGACGGAGACGGCACCCGCTCGCCCAACGACATCGACGACGCCGCCCTCGCGGCGGCGGTGTACCTGTGTGCCGGCAGCTCGGGAGTCGACTCCCCCGCAGGCATGCGCGAGGCGCTGCATCGCTACAACCACTCCACGGACTACGTGGCGCTGGTGATGGCCTACGAGCGCAGCTACCGCACCGGTGAGTTCACCGTCTCCCAGCGGCGCGCGCCTGCGCGGCAGCAGGTTGCGGACCTCCCGGCGGCCTTGGAGCAGCGCGTCGCCCGGAACGCCGCATCGGCGAGCCGCAGTGCCGAGAAGAGCGGCGGCGAGACCCGCGGCATCTCCCCGGCCCCCCGAGACCCGAGCCCCAGGCCGTCGTCGGAGCCAAGTCGTGATCGCGACGCGGACCTGGGAGCGGATGCGGTGCGTGCACCCGAGCCAGCGCGGGCACCGGAGCGCGGACCGGCCGACAAGCCAGCGGACCGCGACCCGGCGAGCAAGCCGGCCGACAAGCCGGCCGACAAGCCGGCCGACCGCGACCCGGCGAGCAAGCCGACGGACAAGCCGGCCGACAAGCCGGCCGACAAGCCGACGGACAACCCGACCGACAACCCGACCGACAAGCCGGACCCTCCCAAGGACCCCGACTCGACACCGAAGCCGAAGCCGGAACCTGAGCCGGAGCCCGAGCCAGAGCCGGAGCCCTATCCGTTCGAGCCGCTGGTGGAGACCGGTCTCTGGGAGGCCTGTGACGCCGGTTTCTGCCTGGACGGCAACCCGCTGTTCCTCGGCGACCTCGCAGACCCGGAGAGCCAGGAGTGGCTGATCGCTCCAGCGGTTGCTGACTTCGACGCCGACGCCGCGGTGGAGGACAACCAGGGCGAGCTCGACGGTCTGGTCGGCACTGAAGTCACCATCCTGGTCGACCCGGGCACGACCGAGGCCGAGACCGGTCGGGTGGTCTACTTGGTCAACGAGCACGAGTACCGGCTCGCCGACGGCACGTCGGCGATCCCGGAAGGCTGACCCGCTTCAGTCGTTGCGCTCGGTCCGGCTCTGCTCGCTCAACACCGCCCGGATCCGTCGTACGGACTCGACCGCCCGCCGGCCGTCGGACCCCTGGATGCCCATCGCGGGAACCGACGTACCGTCGCTGAGGTCGAGCGTGGCCCACGGGCTGCCCTGGGGCAGGTGCACCGCCAAGATCTCGTTCCACTCGTACCGCCGGGTCTTGTAGCCGTTGACGACCGTGACGCCGACCTGTCGCGCCTCCACCCGGCTGCGGGCCAGTGCGGAACCCACCACACCGGCGGTGATGCCGAACGCCGCGACCGTCGCCAGCTGGAAGAACGTGAACTGCGCGCGTACCTCCGGGCTGAAGGCGAACCAGATCACCAGCGTCGTCCCGTAGAGCAGAGCACCGAGCACGTAGACGGCGACGCGGACGCCGAGGGGCCGGACGGTCCAGGGCAAGTCGGGTACGGCCGACTCAGAGTCGGCAGGCATGGATGTCCGTGACCAGGATCCCCCGCGCGCCGATCTGCCACAGCGCGTCCATCAGGCGCTGAGCGCCGGTGCGCGGCACCATCACGCGGACGGCGACCCACCCTTGCCGGTGCAACGGCGAGACCGTCGGGCTCTCGATGCCGGGAGTCAGGGCGACGGCCTCCTCGACCCGCTCGGTGGGGATGTCGTAGTCCATCATCACGTAGGCGCGGGCCACCAGCACACCCTGCAGCCTGCGCTGGAAGGTCTCGAAGCCGGCCGGAACGGCCACCCCGGCTCGGGTGATCAGCACCGCCTCGGAGTCCAGGATCGGGTCGCAGACGACCTCCAGCCCCGCTTGACGCAGCGTGCTGCCGGTCTCCACGACATCGGCGATCACATCGGCCACGCCGAGCTGCACGCTGGTCTCGACGGCGCCGTCGAGCCGGGTCACCGTCGCCTCCACACCGCGCTCCTCGAGGTAGCGGCGCACCACGCCGTCGTACGACGTGGCGATCCGCTTGCCGGCTAGGTCGCCGATCGCCGCGACGGTTCCGGGAGGTGCCGCGAACCGGAAGCGTGAGGCGCCGAAGCCCAGCCCGAGCACCTCCTCTGCCTTCGCGCCCGAGTCGAGCAGCAGGTCGCGACCGGTGATGCCGACATCGAGAGTGCCTTCGCCGACGTACAGCGCTATGTCGCGGGGACGCAGGTAGAAGAACTCGGTGTCGTTGTCCGGGTCGGTCAAGGTGAGCTGCCTGGCGTCGCCGCGCTGGTTGTAGCCGGCCTCGCGCAGGATCTCCGCCGCCGACGTCGACAGGGAGCCCTTGTTCGGGATCGCGATCCGCAGCATGGCTGCCTCCTCAGAGCTTCGCGTAGACGTCGTCAAGGCTGAGACCGGTAGCCAGCATCAGCACCTGAGCGTGGTAGAGCAGCTGGCTGATCTCCTCGGCTGCTCGCTCGGGCCCTTCGTGCTCGGCCGCCATCCAAGCTTCGGCAGCCTCCTCGACCAGCTTCTTCCCGATCGCGTGCACCCCGTCGTCGAGCGCTCGAACGGTGCCTGAACCGTCCGGCCGAGTCTGCGCCTTCTCGGTCAGTTCCTCCCAGAGCTGCTCGAACGTCTTCACGTGCAAAGCCTACGGCGCGGGACTGTTCGGCCCACCCCCCGTTGCCGGCCCCCGGGTGCCGGCAGTGACCCGGACGGGCCATGGACGCAGCTGCCAACCAGGAGGACGGTGGAGGGGGACGGGGTGGCTCGAGGAGGGACTGTGAGAACACGAACGATTGCGGTTGCTGCCGCCGTGCTCGGAGTTTGCAGCGCGTTGGCGTTGCCGGCCTACGCCGCGCAGATCGTCGGGACGCCCGCCGCAGACTCCCTGGTGGGTACTCCTGAGGCCGATACGATCGACGCACTCGGTGGGAACGACCGTGTTCGTTCGCTGGAAGGGTCCGATGACGTCTCCGGCGGACCGGGCAACGACATGCTGGACCTCGGCCTGGGCAACGACGAGGCCAACGTCGGTGGCGGCAACAACACCGTGCTGGGCGGTCCCGGTGCCGACGTGATGGGCTACGGCGGCGGGAGCAACACGCTCATCGGCGGTCCCGGCGCGGACTCCGTCATCTCGGCCGGGGACGACACCGTCTATGGGCGAGGCGGCCCGGACCAGATCTCTCTGGAGCAGCGGGTCGGAGCCGGTCACGGCCCCGAGTGGGTCGCAGCGGGCCGCGGGAACGACCTGGTCGAGATCCACAACTCGGACGACGAGCGCGACGTCATCCGGTGCGGACCCGGGTTCGACGAGGTCTTCTACTACACCGGACAAGTTGACACCCGAGACAGGCTGGTCGATTGCGAACAGGTCGGCGCCGAGGACTGAGCCCGACCGCGTTCCGGAAACTATGAGCGGCGGACACGACGCAGCGTGGACGCGGTGAGGATCGCCGCGTTCGCGGCATCCGCGCCCTTGTCCTCCGAGGAGTCCGGCAGCCCGGCGCGGTCCAGCGCCTGTTCCTCGGTGTCACAGGTGAGCAGGCCGAACCCGACCGGGACTCCGCTGTCCAGCGCGGCCCGGCTCAGGCCGTCGGTCGCGGCCGAGCAGACGTAGTCGAAGTGCGGTGTCCCGCCACGGATCACCACGCCGAGGGCCACGATCGCGTCGTACCCCTGGTCGGCCAGCGCCGCTGCCACCACCGGGAGCTCGAACGAGCCCGGCACACGTACCACCGCTGGCTCGGGTACCTGTGCCTCCGCCAGCGCCCGGAGCGCACCGGCGAGCAGACCGTCCATCACCTGCTGGTGCCACGACGCCGCCACCACCGCCACCCGCAGGCCACTGCCGTCGACCGGCTCGATGCCCGGCGACCCTCCGCGGCTCACGGGGCGCGCTCCAGATCCGGTAGGTCGTGGCCCATCCGGTCGCGCTTGGCCAACAGGTAGCTCAGGTTGTGGTCGTTGGGCCGCGGGGTCAACGCCACCCGGTCGGTGACCGGGACGCCGTACTCCTCGAGGCTGGTCGTCTTCGCGGGGTTGTTGGTCAACAGCCGAACCGACCGGACACCGAGGTCGTGCAGGATCTGCGTGGCTGCCCCGTAGTGGCGCGCGTCAGCAGGCAGACCGAGATCGAGGTTCGCGTCGACGGTGTCTCGCCCGCCGTCTTGCAGCTGGTAGGCCTGCAGCTTGGCGAGCAGCCCGATGCCGCGACCTTCGTGACCGCGCAGGTAGACCACCACTCCCCTGCCCTCCTCGACGATGCGCTGCAACGCCTCGTCGAGCTGTGGCCCGCAGTCGCACCGACGTGAGCCGAACACGTCACCGGACAGGCACTCCGAGTGCACCCGGGTGAGCACGGCATCCGGGTCGGTGCGTACGTCGCCGTGCACCAGCGCCATGTGCTCGGACCCGTCGATCGTGATCCGGTAGCCGAAGGCGGTGAAGTCGCCCAGTGCCGTCGGCAGCCGGGTCTCGGCGACTCGCTGCACATGGTTCTCGTGTCGGCGGCGGTGGTGGATCAACGCCTCGATCGAGATCATCACCAGCCCGTGCTCGTCGGCGAAGTCACGCAGCTGTTGGCCGCGCTTCATCGTGCCGTCGTCGTTGACGATCTCCGCCACCACGCCGGCCGGCGTGAGCCCGGCGAGCCGGGCCAGGTCGACGGCTGCCTCGGTGTGTCCGGGGCGCACCAGCACTCCGCCCTCGCGGTAGCGGAGCGGGAAGACGTGGCCCGGTTGGACGATCTCGAACGGCTCGGTCGCCGAGTCGACGAGCACCCGCACCGTGTGCGCCCGGTCCGCAGCCGAGATCCCGGTGCTGACTCCGTCTCGGGCGTCCACGGAGACGGTGTAGGCGGTGCGCAACCGCTCCCGGTTGTGCGGGGTCATCAACGGGATCGCCAGCCGGTCGAGGATCTCCGAGGCGACCGGAGCGCAGATCACGCCCGAGGAGTAGCGGATCGTGAACGCCATCAGCGCTGGTGTGGCCCTGCTGCCGGCGAACACCAGGTCGCCCTCGTTCTCCCGGTTCTCGTCGTCGACCACGACCACCGCCTTGCCGGCCGCGATGTCGTCGATCGCTTCCTGGACGGTGTCGAGCCTCACTCCGGGCGCAGCGGTCACCGGGTCACGCTCTCGCGGCCGTCCGGCGCGACCGCGGCCAGCTCACGTTGCACCTTCAGCCAGGTCAGGAATCCCCAGACGCAGAAGGCGCCGTAGAGCAGGTACATCGCCGCGGTCGGGTAGAAGCCGGCCTGGACCAAGGTGGTGACACCCACGACGTCGACCAGGATCCAGATCAGCCAGAACTCCACCCACCCTCGGGCCATGCCGTAGGTGGCGAGAATGGAGCCGGTGAGAATCCAGGCCTCGGTCGGCGGCCCGTACGAGCCGATCCGGAGCAGCACCTGGTAGGTCACGACGTACAGTGCGGCGGCGCCCACCACGAGCAGGAGCAGGTTGGTGCGGCCCGCCCACCGGGGCGTGATCGCTCCGCCGTCGGCCGCGCCGCCGAGCCGTCGGGCCCGGCTCCACCGCCACCACCCGTAGACACTCACCGCGGCGAAGAAGATCTGCCGACCGGCCTGTCCCCACAGCGGCTCGGTGTCCGGGCGCAGCACCTCGTTGCCGGCGAAGACCATGAACAGCAAGACGTTCCCGAGCAGCCCGACCGGCCAGGCCCATACCTTGCGGCGCATGCCCAAGATCGCGCTGGCCAGGCCGAAGACGTTGCCGAGCACCTCCGGGACGCGCAGCACGCCGTCGCCCACGGGGATGGTGCCTTCGAGCAACCAGTTCAAGAAGTCCATTCAGTCGTTCTCCCTGCCGTCCGGGCGCGCGCCGAGCAGACGCTCGACGTACTTCGCGATCACGTCCACCTCGAGGTTGACCGGATCACCGGGCTCCTTGGAGCCAAGTGTGGTCCGCGCGAGTGTCTCCGGGATCAACGAGACGGTGAAGCTGTTTGATTCCACGTCGACCACGGTGAGGCTGATCCCGTCGACCGTGACCGAGCCCTTGGGCACCAGGTACCGCGCCAGCTCGGGCGGCAGCTCGATGTCGACCAGCTCCCAGTGCTCGGCCGGCGTGCGGGTGCGGATTGTGCCGCGAGCGTCGACGTGGCCTTGGACGATGTGGCCGCCGAGCCGGGTGCCGGCGGTCACGGCTCGTTCGAGGTTCACCTTCGAGCCGGGCTCGAGCGCACCGAGCGAAGTCTTGTCCAGCGTCTCTCGCATGACGTCGGCGGTGAACGTGTCGAGCTCGCGCTCTGCGACAGTGAGGCAGCAGCCGTTGACCGCGATCGAGTCACCCAGGCCGGCGTCGGTGAGGACGTGCGGTGCGCGGACGATCAGACGTACGGCGTCGCCCTGGTCCTCGACCCCCTCCACGAAGCCGAGCTCCTCGATGATCCCGGTGAACATCTCAACCGCCGCCTTTCGGGCTCATCGTGATCCGGACGCAGGCTTCGGACCCCTGGCCGATCGTGCTCACGTCGCCGATGGCGAAGCGCACCATGTCGGCGATCGTCTCGATGCCCAGCTCGCCGACGGACGGGGTACCCGTGCCGAGAAGGGCCGGCGCGACGTAGGCGACGACCTCGTCGACCAGGCCGGCGGTCAGGAACGCGGCGGCCAGGGTGGCGCCGCCCTCCAGCAGGACGTGCTGCCGGTCGTGCCGGTAGAGCTCCTGCAGCGCCGCGGTCGGGTCGTGGGTGGCGAGCACCGTGGTCTCCGCTGCGTCGTCGAGGACTCGGTGGCTCCCAGGGATCGGGCGGTGCCCCATCACCGCCCGCAGTGGCTGCATCGCGGTGGGCTCGCCGTCCGATCCGCGGACGGTGAGCTGCGGGTCGTCGACCAGGACCGTCCCGGTGCCGACCAGGATCACGTCGCACTCGGCGCGGAGTCGGTGCGCGTCGTCGCGCGCGGCTCGGGACGTGATCCACCGGCTGCTGCCGTCGGCTGCCGCGATCCGACCGTCCAGCGTGCTCGCGAGCTTCCAGGTCACGAACGGCCGGCCGTGCCGCATGGCGAACGACCACGTTCGGTTGACCGCGTGTGCCCGCTCCTCCAGCAGACCGCCCTCGACGTCCACGCCGGCTGCTGCCAACGCCGCCGCACCTCCGGCTGCGACGGGGTTCGGATCGGCCTGCGCGTAGCAGACCCGCCGCACCCCGGCCTCGATGAGCGCCTCGGTGCACGGGCCTGTGCGGCCGGTGTGGCTGCACGGTTCCAGGGTCACCACAGCGGTCGCCCCACGGGCTCGGTCACCGGCTCCCCTCAACGCGTCCACCTCAGCGTGCGGCGTACCGGCGCCGCGGTGGAAGCCCTCGCCAAGGGTCCCGCCGTCGTCGCCGAGCAGCACGCAGCCCACCCGCGGGTTCGGGCCAGTGGGGACGCCTGGCGACCGCGCCAGCTCGAGGGCACGACGCATCGCAGCCAGCTCGGCACTGCCGGCGGGTGCCATGTCAGCTGCCCTCTCGTCCTGCGCGGACTCCGGGGCCATCACCGCCGGCTCGGAATTACATCGACCCCAGAGCACGCGAGCTCTTACTCCTCGGCACCAGCCTGCCATATTGGTGGGCAGCGTCCACCATCCCCACCATGCTGCGAAGCCAGCCGACCGAGGGCGGATGTCATGGGAGACCGACCATCCTGACGGTCGACGACGACCCGCAGGTATCTGCCGCCATCGGCCGCGACCTCGGCCGTCAGTACGGCACCGACTACCGCGTCGAGACCCGAGGGCCCGTGCGTGCGGTGCTGTTCGACGGTGCTCTGGCGCCGACCCTGGAGTGGGTGGCGAGCACGATCTCGGTGGCGTCGCTGCTCAGCGAGGTCCAGGAGTCCACCCGGCGCATCTCCGAGCTGGTCGCCGCGGTCAGGTCCTACTCGCAGGTCGACCGCGCCTCCCTGCAGCGCATCGACGTGACCGAGGGCCTCGAGAGCACGCTGGTCGTGTTGGGCCACAAGCTCCGGGAGGGCGTCACCGTCGTGCGGCACTACGACGCCGACGTACCCCAGATCGAGGCGTACCCGGGCGAGCTGAACCAGGTGTGGACCAACCTGATCGACAACGCGGTCGACGCGATGGACGGCACGGGCACTCTTGAGGTGACCACGCGCACCGACGGGAAGACGTCGTGGTCGAGATCGGCGACTCCGGCACCGGGATGTCACCGGAGGTGGTCGCCCGCGCCTTCGAGGCGTTCTACACGACCAAGGATGTGGGCAGGGGCACCGGGTTGGGTCTAGACATCGCCCGCCGAGTGGTCGTCGAGCGGCACGGCGGCCAGATCGACATCGACTCGCGCCCGGGGCTACGACGCTTCGAGTGTGGCTTCCGCCTGTGCCCGCAGAGAGTCGATGACGGCGCTGGGGTCCTCGGCCTTGAACACCGCGGACCCAGCAACGAAGACGTCGGCGCCGGCGTCGGCACACTGCTCGATCGTGTCCGCTGAGATCCCGCCGTCCACCTGGAGCCAGAGATCCAGGCCGTGCTT
The DNA here is from genome assembly GCA_902805855.1 of uncultured Nocardioidaceae bacterium. GTDB lineage: Bacteria > Actinomycetota > Actinomycetes > Propionibacteriales > Nocardioidaceae > Nocardioides_C. The sequence goes on along the minus strand of CADCUJ010000112.1, from coordinate 9,677 downwards.
GTCGGCCAGCTCCCGCGTCCGCCGCACCTTCGGCAGGCACAGCTCCAGGAAGGCTTGTCCGCCGAACCCCGGCTCCACGGTCATCACCAGCAACATGTCGAGCTCGGGAAGCAGCTCCTCGTAGGGGTCGACCGGAGTGGCCGGTCGAAGCGCCATCCCCGCGCGGGCGCCCTGCCCGCGCAGCTCCCGGGCCAGCCGGACGGGCGCGTCAGCAGCCTCGACGTGGAAGGTCACCGAGCCGGCGCCGGCCTCCACGTACCCCGGCGCCCATCGGTCCGGGTCCTCGATCATCAGGTGGCAGTCCAGCGGTGTGCTGCTCGACTTGGCGAGGGCTTCGACGACAGGCTGTCCGATGGTCAGGTTGGGGACGAAGTGGTTGTCCATCACGTCGACGTGCAGCCAGTCGGCGTTGGGCACACGTGCCGCCTCGCCGGCGAGGTCCGCGAAGTTGGATGCCAACAGGCTCGGTGAGATCTGGATGCCCACGCTGGGTGATCCTAGTGCTCGGGCTCTTCCGGGACGTCGTGCCCTTCGCGTTCGTCGCGGTCGGCCCAGTCGATGAGCCGCTCGAAGGCGAACACCGCCTCGTCGATGCCGGCATGGAGGTCGCCGAGCTCCCGGTAACGCTGCGGGACGGTCGCGATCGTGAAGTCGGCGGGCGCGACGTCGTCGACCTCCTCCCAGCGGATCGGGGTGGAGACCTTGGCCTCGGGCACGCCGCGGACCGAGTACGCGCTGGCGATGGTGCGGTCGCGTGCGTTCTGGTTGTAGTCGACGAACAGCATCGCCGGGTCGCGGTCCTTGCGCCACCAGGCGGTGGTGACGTCGTCAGGCGTACGGCGCTCGACCTCCCGTGCGAACGCCAACGCCGCCCGTCGTACGTCCTTGAAGCCCCAGCGTGGCTCGATCCGGACGTAGACGTGCAAGCCGTTGCCACCAGAGGTCTTCGGCCAGCCGACGGCGCCGAGCTCGTCGAGCACCTCGCGGCACACGTGCGCCGTCCGCCGGACGGTCTCGAAGTCGCACGCGGGCCCGGGGTCGAGGTCGATGCGCCACTCGTCGGGCTTCTCGGTGTCGGCCCGGCGGGAGTTCCAGGGATGGAACTCGACCGTGGACATCTGGACCGCCCACACCACGGAGGCGACCTCGGTGACGCAGAGCTCGTAGGCGTGCCGGTTGTAGCGCGGGAACTCCACCCGCACCGTCTCCAGCCAGGGCGGCGCGCCGGATGGCACGCGCTTCTGGTGCACCTTCTCGCCGCTGACACCGGTGGGGAACCGGTGCATCATGCAGGGTCGCTCGCGCAGCGCGTTGACGACGCCGTCACCGACGGCCAGGTAGTAGTTGACGAGATCCAGCTTCGTCTCGCCTCGCGCGGGGAAGTACACCCGGTCCGGGTTGGTGATCCGCACGGTCCGGTCGCCGACCTCGAGCTCGACTGCCGGGCTCTTCTTCGCGTCGGCTGCCACGCACGCCAACCTATCGGTTGCCGGAGGCCTCACTCGATGACTCCTCGGCTGGCGACTGGTCGGTAGTGCTGAGGAGGTTGCGATGCCTGACATCAACCTTGCCGCTGTGTTGGTCGGCACTTTCGTGTGCCTTGCCCTGGGCGCTGGATACTACGCAGTGCTGGGTGGGCAGCTGGCCAAGGTCAGTGAGGCGGCTGCACAGGGCGGCCAGCCGCAGGCGTGGCAGGTAGCCGGAGAGCTGCTGCGGTGCTTGGTGCTCACCTCGGTTCTCGCGGGTGTGGCGTCAGCGGTCGGTGCCGACGGCGTCGGCGACGGGGTGCTCCTCGCAGTGGCGCTATGGGTTGGCTTTCCCCTCGTGCTGTGGACCGGGGCGATGCTCCACGAGAGGACGCCCTGGAAGCTCGCGGCCATCCACGCCGGCGACTGGCTCGTGAAGCTGATCGTCGTCACCGCGATCGTGAGTGTCTGGCGCTAGCAGGCGGTCGGCGCGGTAGCCGGGATGGCGTCGACTGCTGGACCCCGGACTCGTCTGGTCCCGGTGTTGTCGACGAGGAAGTACTCGCCACCCGGGGACTGCCAGAGCATGATCCCCGGGAACGGTTGTCGAGCCTGCCAGTGACCGAAGGTCTTGACGCGATGGTGGAATCGACTCATCGGCGCAAGATTGCCGATCCGGGTCTGACCGGGCTGGCCGGTGCCGGTGTACGGATCGGTGTGGTCGACGTCCTTGCCGCGGCTGGTGTTCGTGCCGAAGGGGAAGACGTCTGCCGGTGACACGAGGTGGACACCTTCCCGCAGCCGACCAGGTGTCTCATAGCCGTCGACCGGAGCCAAGTTCGCCAGATCGAGGACGGGCCTGACGGAGAACCGGCAGCGCGGTCCGAGGAAGTCCCTGAGGTGCTGGGCCGTGACCGGTCCCTCTCCCTCCCACCGCACCACGCCGTCCTCGTTCCGGGTCACCGTGTCGGCCGCGATGTGCAGGTACAGCACGGCCTTCGGGCGGAACACCGACGGATCGAACCGCGGGGGCTGCGCGAATGCTGTCGGAACCTCAGCCTCAGGCGGCTCACCCTCGCCCACCGCGTCCAGCTCGTCCAACTCTTCCTCGCATGGTGGATGGGCATCGGCGTGGTCCTGCAGCAGCTGCATCGCCTCGAGCGGGTTGGCCAACACTCCCACCGCGCGTGAGCGACGTACGTCTTCTGTCCCGTTGTCGCCGAAGTGCTGAAGCGCGTCGGCGACCCGGGCGACCGCGGCGTCGAACCAGGTGATGTCACGACCGAGCGCGCGGATGTACATGGAACGGACACCGTGCTCGTTGCTGCGACCGACGCGCGCGAACCGGGACCGCGCCGCCTCCGCTTCCGCCTTGGCCGCGGCCTGCAAGTCGGCCTCGATGACCTTCGCCTCCAGCACCGTCTGGAAGCGGGAGAACGGCAAGCGTCCATCGGCCACCGGCGCGAGCGCCGCATCGACGAAGCCGGCTGCCTCTACGCTCAGGTGCCGGGTCGCCTTGGCCACCTTGCTCGCCAGCCAGGTCGCGACCTCGCCGGCCGCCATTCGGCCCCACAGGATCGGCAGCCGGTGGCGGAGGTCGAGCACATCGGCCATCAGGTACCTCGCCGCGGTCGAGGAGACACCGAGCTGGACCGCCAGACGGGCCGCCGCGAACTCCCGCACCCGCGGAGTCCCGGGGCCGCCGAGTCGCTTGGCCTGCTCCATCCCCGGCAGGACCTGGCCACGGGAGTCCACCGCGTCACCGTTGTTCACGTCCGCGAAGTGCGCCACCGCGAGATAGATCGACACCTCGGTTTCGAGCCGCGCTCGAGCCTGTTCGGCGACGAAGACCAGCACACCCTCTCCGTCCAGATCAGTGATCGCCGTGGTGTCGAACATACGTTCACTTTATGTGCGACCGCCGACACTTCGGGCCGCGCTGTCGGCTAGGCTCCCCCGCATGCTGCCGTGGTCAGGTGAGATGTCGGGACGGATCGAAGAACACGTACTTGCCAGCGCTCTGCTGCGCGACAACCCACTCGGCGATCCGCACGAGCGCCCCTTGTGGGTCCACCTCCCGCCGAGCTACGACCCGAGCCGTCGGTACCCCGTCGTCTACGCCATCCAGGGATTCACCGGCCACCTGACGATGTGGCGCAACCGATCCGCCTACCGCCAGCCAGCGCCCGAGCTGTTCGACGGCGTGCTCGCCGACCCCGACGTGCCAGATGTCCTCGTGGTCTACGTCGATGCCTGGACGTCGTACGGCGGCAGCCAGTTCGTCGACTCGCCCGGGACCGGTCGTTACCACTCGTACCTCTGTGACGAGGTCGTGCCCTTCGTCGACGACCACTACGCCACCCTCCCCGACCCGCAGCACCGCGCGATCACGGGCAAGTCCAGCGGCGGCTTCGGGGCGATGATCACGCCGATGCTCAGGCCCGACCTCTTCGGAGCCCTGGCGACCCACGCCGGCGATGCGTTGTACGAGTACTGCTACGTCCCCGAGTTCGCCGACGCCGTCCGTGCGCTACGCGAGTACGACGGCGACATCTGGCGCTGGTGGGAGGACTTCGGTTCGCGCGTCGCGTTCACCAAGGAGGCGGACCAGAAGCTCCTCATGCAGCTCGGTGTCGCCGCGTGCTTCTCCGCCGACGACGACGGGACCGTGCGGCTGCCGTTCGACCCACACACCGGCCGACTGGTGGAACCGGTGTGGCAGCGATGGCTCGACTGGGATCCGGTCCGCATGCTCGAACGGGCAGAGTACGCCGACGCGCTGCGCAACCTGACCGCCGCGTGGATCGACGCAGGCACGCGCGACGAGTGGTACCTCGACATCGGCGCCACCGCGTTCCGCGACGGCTTGCAGCGGCTCGGCGTGCCGGACGAGCGGGTGCACTTCGAGCTGTTCGAGGCCGGCCATGGTGCCATCGAGTACCGCTACCCACTCGCACTTGCCTGGCTGGCGCATCGCCTCAGCGCTGCTGACCAGGGCTAGCCGACCCGGCGCAGCAGCGCCAGGAACATCGCGTCCGTACCGTGCCGGTGCGGCCAGAGCTGGACGGTCCCCGGCAGCGGCCCCTCGTATGGCGTCGCCAACCCGTCGAACAACGGCGCAGCATCCTCGAGAACGACGTCCGCCCGCCCCTCGAGCGCGGGCGCGACCACCTCGGCAGTCTCGGCGAGGACCGGCGAGCACGTCGCGTAGGCCACCACGCCGCCGACCCGCACCGACTCGATCGCCGACGCCAGGAGCGCCTTCTGCAGGGGCACCAGGTCATCGAGGTCGGCCCGCTTGCGGCGCCACCGCGCCTCGGGCCTGCGGCGCAGCGCCCCGAGCCCGGAGCACGGAGCGTCCACCAGCACCCGGTCGAAGGTGGCCGGGCGCCACGCCGGCCTCCGGCCGTCCGCGGTGATCACGCCGAGCAGCCCGGAGCGGGCTCGGCGCACGGCGGATGCCACCAGGCGAGCCCGGTGCGGCAACGCGTCAGAGGCGAGCAGCCGGGCTCCGCGCGACGCGGCCAGGGCGGCGAGCAGCGCCGACTTGCCACCTGGCCCCGCGCACATGTCCAGCCAGCGTTCGTCACTGCCCGCGACCGCAGCGCCGGCCGCCGCCAGTGCGACCAGCTGCGAGCCCTCGTCCTGCACGCCCGCCCGGCCCTCGGCGACGGCCGGGACCGAGCCCGGGTCTCCGCGAGACAGCGTCACCGCGAAGGGCGACGTCGAGGACTGCACACCGCCGGCGGCGACCAGCTCCTCGACGGCGCTGAGGCCCGGTCGGGCCGCCAGGGTCACCCGCGGGGCTGCGTTGTGGGCCGCGAGCAGCTCCTCGACCTCCGGGTCCTCGACCGGCACGTCCAGAGCGGCCGCCAGCTCGGTGACCACCCATCGCGGGTGGGAGTGCACCACCGAGACGTAGCCGACCGGGTCCGACGACGGGTCGGGAGCCACTGTTCGCAGCCATGCGGGCAGGTCATGCGCAGTGACCCGCCGCAGCACGGCGTTCACGAAGCCGGCCGGCCGGTGACCGACCGCGGACCGGACCAGGTCGACGGTCGTGCCCACCGCCGCATGGGCGGGCACCCGCATCGCCAGGATCTGGTGCGCCCCCAGCCGCAGCGCGTCGAGCACCGCCGGGTCGACATCGGTCAGCGACCGGTCCACCCCAGCGGCCAGGACCGCGTCGTAGCTTCCCTGCCGCCGGATCGTGCCCGAGACGAGCTCGGTGGCGAACGCCGCGTCCCGCCCGGACACACCACGCCGCTGCAGCGCTCCAGGTAGCGCCAGGTTCGTGTACGCGTCCTGCTCCCGGACTGCGGTGAGCACCTCGAAAGCGGCCAGCCGGGCGGGGTCCGGCTCAGCCATCGACCGGGCTATCAGCGCCGACCGGGCCACCGCGCGCCCCCAGCGAGGCACCCGGCTCCAGCCGGATCCCACGAGCCCAGTCCGCAGCGGCCATCTGCTGCTTGCCGAAGGCCTTCACCGCACCCAGCATCACCGGCGCGGTGGCGGTGCCGACGTACACGGCGTTCTTGGTGACCTCGAGCGCTCCCGGCGCCAGCGTCTCGCGGTCGGTGATGCTGACCGGCCCGACCTTGATCCGCTCACCGGAGTACGTCGACCAGGCGCCGGGTATCGGCGTGAAGGCCCGGACACGCCGGTCCACGACCGTGGCCGGCGCGGACCAGTCGACCTCGGCGTGCTCCACGCGAATCTTCGGGGCGAAGCTGACTCCGTCGGCCGGTTGCTCACGCGCCTCGAGCGAGCCTTCCTCGATCCCGTCGAGCGTCGCCACCAGCAGACCCGCGCCACTGACCGACAACCGCTCGAGGAGCTCCCCCGCGGTGTCAGCGGGCCGCACCGTCTCGGTGACCACGCCGAAGGTCGGGCCGGCGTCGAGGTCCTCGACGATGCGGAACGTCGTCGCCCCGGTCACCTCGTCACCGGCCAGCAGCGTGTGCTGCACCGGCGCGGCCCCACGCCACGCCGGCAGCAGCGAGAAGTGCAGGTTGACCCACCCGTGAGCCGGGATGTCGAGCGCATCGCGCGGAAGCAACGCCCCGTAGGCCACGACCGGGCAGCAGTCCGGAGAGAGCGACCTCAGCTCACTCTGGAAGTCGGGCTCGCGGGGGTGGCCCGGCTTGAGCACCCGGACCCCGAGCTCCTCGGCGCGCACGGCCACCGGCGAGGGGACCAGCCGTCGGCCCCGGCCCGCCGGAGCGTCCGGTCGGGTCACCACCCCCACCAGCCGGTGAGAGCTCGCGGCGACGGCATCCAGGGCGGGAAGCGCAGCCTCCGGCGTCCCGGCGAACACCACCCGCATCAGAGGCCGAGGCCGTTCGTCGCGTGCGGGGAGACCTTGATCGTGGGACGTGGGTTCCCGAACCACTCCGCCTCACGGATCGCCTTCATCGCCTGCCTGCGGGTCTCCCGGTCGAGCCGGTCGACGAACAAGATGCCGTCGAGGTGGTCGGTCTCGTGCTGGATCGCGCGGGCAAGCAGCTCTGATCCCTCGACCCGCACCGGGTCGCCGTACATGTTGAACCCCGTCGCCACCACCGACATCGCGCGTCGGCAGTCGAAGCTCAGCTCGGGGATCGACAGACACCCCTCGGGGCCTTCCTGCTGCTCCTCGGACAGGTCGAGCCTCGGGTTGACCAGGTGGCCGAGCTCGTCGTCGACGTCCCAGGTGAAGACCCGCAGCCCGACGCCGATCTGGGGCGCCGCCAGCCCGGAGCCGGGGGCGTCGCGCATGGTGTCGGTCAGGTCCTCGACGAGCCGGCGCAGCTCCTTGTCGAAGTCGACGACCGGGCTGGCGGGGGTGCGCAGCACCGGGTCGCCGAACAGGCGGATGGGTGCGATGGCCAAGGCAGCTCCTCGGGTGCTGTCGACGGCGGGATGCAGCAGATCAGTCTACGGAGGTCGTGCCCGTCAGATCAGCCGAGAGCGACCGGGTCGACCTGCACCCGCACCCGAGGCAGCTTCTTCGCGTCCCGAGCGCCCTGGGTCACCACCAGCGCCCGGGACAGCTGCGAGCCCGACGCCCGGGGCACCCGGACGACCGCGCGCACCTGCGGCTGCTGCGACGCCGCGGGCCGCCCTGGCCCGGGTTCGACGTGCACCGGGCCGAGCAGCTCCGCGTTCGACGGGAGTTCCAGCGCGTCGACGAACGCCGACACGGCGCCCGGTTCGCCGCTGAGCGTGGCGAGCCGGGAGGCCGGCGGGAGGTGCGCGGACTGCCGCGCGGCCAGCTCCCGGCCGGCGAAGCCTGCGGGGTCCCAGCGGACCAGCGCCTGCAGCGCGGGCTCCCTGCTGTCCCCCACGGCCACGACCCTGCCTCCTCGCTCGACAGGCCGAGCGAGCGCGGCCGCGTTCAGCCACCGTCGCAGCGACTCCTCGGTGGTGCGCAGGTCCGGCCTGGCCAGCATCAGCCAGGTGTCCAGCAGCACGACCAACGCGTAGCCGCCGTCGACGACCGGCTCGGCGCCCGGCGTGGCCACCACGATCGACGACTTCGCGGGCACCTGCGCAAGCACGCGCTCCGCCGCCGACGTGCGCACCGGCACCGAAGGGAACGCGCGACCGATCTCCTCGGCGGTACGACGCTCGCCCAGGACCGGCGCGCGCAGGCCACGCCCGCCACACACGGAGCAGGCCCATCCGTGCTCGGTGGCGCCGCACCACCGGCACGTCGGTGGCTGCTGCGGGCCAGGAAGCGCCATCGGCCCGGCGCAGCGGGCACACCGTGCCGGGTTCCGGCAGTGGTCGCACGCGAGGCCGGTGACATACCCGTGACGCGGTGTCTGCACGAGCACCGGGCCGATCGCCAGCCCCTCGCGGATCGCCACATGAGCCGCTGTCGGCAGCCTGGCCGAGCGGGCGAACGCGTCCCGGGCGAGCTCCGCGTCGGTGGCACCGGCGATGGACACCCGGGCAGCTGCGGCGCGCACGGCTTCGCGCGAGGCGACCAGCTCCCCCGCCCAGCCCGATAACAACAGCTGCTGCCCCTCGACGGTGCGCGCGTGACCACCGACCAGCGCGCCGCACTGCTCCTCGTGCGCCCGGAGCAGGAGCACCTCACGGGCGTGCGGGTACGGCGCCCGCAGCTCCGCGTGCAGGTCGTCGCCGTCGTCCCACAGCGCGACCAGGCCCAGGTCGTGCACCGGCGCGAACGCCGCCGCCCGGGTGCCGACGACGATGCGGACCGTCCCGCGAGACACAGCGAGGAAGGCCCGGTAGCGGGCTGCCGGACCCAGCTCGGCGGTGAGCACCACATGGTGCTCGTCACCGAGCAGGGCGCGCAGCGCTCGGTCCACCCGGGCGACGTCCTTGCCGTCGGGCAGGCAGAGCAGGACTCCCCGACCTCCGGAGTAGGTCGCCGCCGCGGCGTGCGCCAAGGCGCTGGGCCAGTGCTCTCCCGGCAACGCCGACCACACTGCTCGTGGCGCCTCTCCGCCGACGAGTGCTGTCACGAAGTCCGCTCCCCCGACGTACCGGCTCCACGCGCTCGTCGCCGCCACGACGTCGACGGGGGAAGGTGGCGACGGCGTTGCCGCCCGCTCCTCCTTCTCGACGCCTGCGTGCCGCGCCGGGACGGCAAGCCGGAGTACGTCGGAGCGGGTGCCTGCGTACCGGGCGGCCACCGAGGAGGAAAGCTGCGCGACAGCGGCCGAGAGCACCGGCTCGGGGCTCACCACCCGGCGCAGCGGGGCGAGCCGACCGCCGTGGTCGCTGCGCTCGAGCCGGTCCAGGACGAACCCGTCGACGTCCTGCCCGGCGAAGCGCACCTTGACGCGCGTTCCCGGCGTCGCAGTGTCGGCATGCTTGGGCGGCACGAGGTAGTCGAACGGCCGATCCAGGTGCGCCAGCGGGACGTCGACCAGCAACCGGGCGACCGGTCGGTCGATGGCCGGGTGGACGGGTCCGGGCGGTGCGGCCGCTATCAGCGCCGGCTGCGCGTCGTCGTACCCGTCCTCGCTCACCGGCCCAGTCTTACCAGCGTGCGCCGACCCGATGCTCGGTTGCTTCAATAGCGGTGTGGACTACGTCGCCGAACAGCTCATCTGGAGTGGTTGCCGTAACGTGCGTGACCTCGGCGGCCTGCCCGCTCGCGACGGCGGGGCGACACGCAGCGGGGCGCTGATCCGTGCCGACGGGTTGGACGCCCTCGACGACGCCGGGCGTGAAGCGTTCGCGCTGCGCGAGGTG
>CADCUJ010000111.1 GCA_902805855.1 uncultured Nocardioidaceae bacterium | reverse complement strand
GTAGGTGCCCTACGGCCGCCCAGGGCTCACCGGTCACCAACTGACGGAGCCGACGACAGCTAGACGACGAAAGCGAGTCTGCGGTGTACGCGATCGTGCGCAGTGGCGGCCAGCAGCAGAAGGTCGCGGTGGGCGATGTCATCGAGATCGACAAGATCTCCAGCGACGTCGGCGAGACCGTACGGTTGCCGGCGCTCCTGCTCGTCGACGACGACGCGATCACCAGCGATGCCGACTCCCTGGCCAACGTCGCGGTGAGCGCCGAGGTGCTCGGCTCGACCAAGGGTCCGAAGATCGTGATCCAGAAGTACAAGAACAAGACCGGCTACAAGAAGCGCCAGGGCCACCGCCAGAAGTACACCCAGGTGAAGGTCACCGACATCTCCGCTCGGTGACCGCCGCCGCACCAACCGACTGCCGAAGGACACGACATGGCACACAAGAAGGGCGCAGCCTCGACCAAGAACGGTCGTGACTCGAACTCTCAGCGCCTCGGCGTCAAGCGGTACGGCGGTCAGCTCGTCAACGCCGGCGAGATCATCGTCCGTCAGCGCGGGACGCACTTCCACCCGGGCACCGGCGTCGGCCGCGGTGGCGACGACACCCTCTTCGCCCTCGTCGGAGGCAGCGTGGAGTTCGGCACCAGGCGCGGCCGACGCGTGGTGAACATCGTGCCCAACGGTCGCTAGAGCGACCGCGCAGAGCCTCACGACAGGCTCGGCGGAAGGATCTCCTTGGCTGTCCCCACATTCGTCGACCGAGTGGTCCTCCAGGTCCGCGCCGGCCGTGGGGGTAACGGCGTCGCCTCGGTCCACCGCGAGAAGTTCAAGCCGCTCGGGGGGCCGGACGGCGGCAACGGCGGCCCGGGGGGCTCGGTCGTGCTGCGCGTCGACCCCGATGTCACCACCTTGGTCGACTACCACCACAGCCCCCATCGGCGTGCCGGACACGGTGGCCACGGCGCAGGAGGCCACCGCAACGGTCATCACGGCGAGGACCTGGTCCTGCGGGTGCCCGACGGCACACTCGTGCGCGAGGAGGACGGCACGGTGCTCACCGACCTGGTGGGCGCCGGCACCGAGGTCGTCGTCGCCGCAGGGGGCCGTGGCGGGCTCGGCAACGCCGCCCTCGCCTCTGCCCGTCGCAAGGCGCCCGGTTTCGCCCTGCTCGGGGAGCCGGGGGAGGAGCGCGGCATCGTCCTCGAGCTCAAGGTGGTGGCAGACGTCGGGTTGGTCGGCTTCCCCAGTGCCGGCAAGTCGAGCCTGATCGCGGCGCTCTCCCGAGCACGTCCCAAGATCGCCGACTACCCCTTCACGACCCTGGCGCCCAACTTGGGGGTGGTCACCGCCGGCGACACCACGTTCACCGTCGCCGACGTCCCTGGCCTCATCGAAGGGGCCAGCGAAGGCAGGGGGCTCGGCCACGACTTCCTGAGGCACGTCGAGCGGTGCGCAGCGCTGGTGCACGTGATCGACACCGCGACCTTGGAACCCGGGCGGGACCCGGTCTCCGACCTCGACGTGATCGAGGAGGAGCTGAGCCGGTACGGCGGGCTCGGTGACCGTCCTCGCATCGTCGCGCTGAACAAGATCGACGTCCCCGACGGACGTGACCTCGCAGACATCGTCCGCGACGACCTGACAGCCCGGGGACTCACCGTGATCCCGGTCTCAGCCGCCAGCCACGAGGGCTTGCGCGACCTGTCGTTCGCGATGGCCGAGCTGGTGGCCCGGAGGCGTCGCGAGACGCCGGTGGCGGAGACGACCAGGATCGTGATCCGCCCACCTTCAGCCAGCGGAGGTCCCGAGTTCACGATCACCGCCACCGGTGACGGCTGGCGTGTCCGGGGCTCCAAGCCTGAGCGCTGGGTGCGCCAGACCGACTTCAGCAACGACGAGGCCGTCGGGTTCCTGGCTGACCGGCTCAACCGGCTCGGGGTCGAGGAGCGGCTGCTCGAGCTCGGTGCCGAGGAGGGCGACGCGGTGCTGATCGGCGACGTGGAGAACGCTGTCGTCTTCGACTTCAAACCGATGGTTCAGACCGGTGCCGAGCTGCTGAGCCGACGCGGCGAGGACCAACGTTTCGAGGAGACCAGACCCGCTGCCGTGCGTCGGCGCGCCATCGACGATGCCTTCGGGGCCCGCGCAGAAGGTGAGAGCCGGGCTGACGTCGCCCGGCGACACCGCGGTGACCCCCAGTGACACAGCGGTGAGACAGCGGTGAGGTCTCGGTGAGCGCGGCCCGCCGGGTGGTGGCGAAGGTGGGGTCCTCCTCGCTGACCACGGCAGCCGGGGGCATCGATCCGCAGCGGGTTGCTGCCCTGGTGGACACCCTCGCGGCGGCGCGGGCACGCGGCACCGAGCTGGTGCTCGTGTCCTCCGGTGCTATCGCCGCGGGCCTGGCGCCGCTCGGCCTCGGCCAGCGGCCACAGGACCTGGCCACGCAGCAGGCCGCGGCATCGGTGGGTCAGGGACTGCTCATCCACCGTTACACCGCCGAGTTCGCTCGGCACGGGGTCCCGGTGGGCCAGGTGCTGCTGACCGCCGACGACGTCACCCGCCGAAGCCACTACCGCAACGCCTACCGCACCTTCGCGCGGCTGCTGGAGATGGGCGTGCTGCCGATCGTCAACGAGAACGACACGGTGGCGACCTCGGAGATCAGGTTCGGTGACAACGACCGGCTGGCCGCCCTGGCCGCCCACCTGGTGCATGCCGACCTGCTCCTGCTCCTCTCGGACGTAGCAGGCCTGCACGACAGCGACCCCGGGCGGCCGGAGGCAAGCCTGGTGCCCGAGGTCCTCTCGGCCGCAGACCTGGACAGCGTGCACATCGGGCATGCCGGAGCGTCCGGCGTCGGGACCGGCGGGATGTCCACCAAGGTGGAGGCGGCCAAGATCGCGACCGGTGCCGGTGTGCCCGTCGTACTCACCTCGACCGACAACGCCGCACCAGCACTGGCCGGTGAACCTGTGGGCACCCGGTTCCACCCGACCGGTCGCCGGCGCCCGACCCGGCTGCTCTGGCTGGCGCATGCCACCGAGCCGAGGGGTCAGGTGGTGCTCGATGCCGGAGCCGTGCGAGCGCTCACCGAACGACGCGCCTCGCTGCTTCCGGTAGGCATCACCGCGGTCGTCGGCTCGTTCGTGGGTGGTGATCCGGTCGATCTCGTCGACGCAGCCGGACTGGTGATCGCTCGCGGGGTGGTGAACTACGACTCGACGGAGCTGCCGGCGCTGCTGGGCCGCTCGACGAGGGACCTCGCGCGTGAGCTGGGGGAGCCCTACGAGCGCGAGGTGGTGCACCGTGACGACATGGTGCTGCTCAGCGGTCCGGGGCGGGGCGGGGACTGAGGACGCGAGAAGGCCGGCGGGGACAGTTTGTGGATTCGGGTCCAGGCTGCCGTCGGCTCCGGTCACACTAGGACTGGCGGCCGGGTCCTGGACGGACCAGAGGTCGCGGAAGGAGTGTGCGGTGGGAGAGCCCTCTCGGCTCTGGCACGTCTGCCTCACGGTGTCCGGTGAGGCCATGGAGCCGCTGATCGTGCGCACGGCGCTGGGTCGACTCCGTGACCAGCGCCAGTTCCTGCACTCCTTGAAGTACGACGGGTCCCGCGCCGAGATCCAGTACTGGGAGGAGGCCGAGTGCCTGCTCGACGCCTCCTCGCTCGCGTTGCGCGTCTGGAACGAGTATCGCGACTCGGCCGGTCTGCCCCGGTGGGAGGTGGTCGGACTCGAGGTCCTCGAGCGCGCGGTCTACCAAGAACGTGGCCCGGGCGGCATGGTCGTGGACCCGCAGGACGTGACCCCGCTGCCCTTCTGAGCGGGCTTAGGCTGGTTCCATGACCCAGCTCACCTCCTCCGACGGCGTGCTCGAGGTCGCCCGACGAGCGCGCACGGCGGCCACCGAGCTCGCCCTGGCCACGCGCGCGGCCAAGGACGGCGCGCTGATCGCGATGGCCCGGGCGCTGCGTGAGCAGAGCGCGGAGATCCTCGAGGCGAACACCATCGATGTGGAGGCGGCCCGGGCGGCGCAGATCCCGGCCGGGGTCGTCGACCGGCTTCGCCTCGACGAGGACCGGGTCGTAGCGATGGCCGACGGCCTTCTCGAGGTCGCCGCGCTCGCCGACCCGGTGGGCGAGGTCGTTCGAGGCTCGACCCTCGCAAACGGGCTGGAGCTGCGCCAGATCCGGGTGCCGCTCGGGGTCGTCGGAATCATCTACGAAGCCCGCCCCAACGTCACCGCGGACGCCGCCGGGATCTGCCTGAAGAGCGGCAACGCGGTGCTGCTCCGCGGCTCGTCGAGCGCGCGGCACTCCAACACCGCGATCGTCTCCGTGCTGCGACGAGCAGCGGTGGCGACCGGCATCTCCGAGGACGCTGTGCAGCTGGTTCCGGGCGACGGGTACGAGCCGGCCAAGGCGCTGATGCGGGCGCGCGGCCTCGTCGACGTGCTGATCCCGCGCGGCGGCGCCGGGCTGATCCGCTCGGTCGTCGAGGAGTCGACGGTGCCGGTGATCGAAACCGGCGTTGGCAACTGTCACCTGTACGTCGACGCGGACGCCGACCTCGACCAGGCTCTCGCCGTGGTGCTCAACTCCAAGACGCAACGGACCTCGGTGTGCAACGCGGGGGAGTCGCTCCTGGTGCACGAGCAGGTAGCTGGGACGTTCCTACCGATGGTGGTGCCCGCGCTGCAGGCGGCAGGGGTGACCATCCACGGGGACGAGGTCTTCGCCAAGTACGACGCAGTGGTCCCGGCCACCGCGGAGGACTACGCGGCGGAGTACCTCTCGCTCGACATCTCCGCGGCGGTGGTACCCAGCCTGGACTCCGCGATCGCGCACATCCGCACCTACTCCTCGAGTCACACCGACGCGATCCTCACCCGCTCCCAGGAGGCCGCCCGGCGGTTCACCGCGGCCGTCGACTCGGCGGCGGTGCTGGTCAACGCCTCGACCCGCTTCACCGACGGAGCCGAGTTCGGTTTCGGTGCCGAGATCGGCATCTCCACCCAGAAGCTGCATGCGCGTGGGCCGATGGGCTTGCTGGAGATGACCTCGACGAAGTACCTGGTAACCGGCGACGGCCACGTCCGGTGACAGCCGACTCGTCCGCGGTGGGGTGCTCACCTCTCGCCGGACGGTAGGGTGTGCCGCATGTCGCTCATGTCCCTGGCCACGGCCGCAGCGCAGGTGCACAGCGAGGAGCCGGCGATCGACCCGTACGTCGTCGGTGGCCTCACCCTGCTGGTGCTGATCGCGATGCTGGTCGGCCTGTTCGCCTTCGGGAAGGGCCGCGACCACACGTGAGGCGACCGGCTCCTTGACCGAGCTCGCCCTCGCGTCCGGTCGCCGCCGTGTCGGGGTGATGGGTGGCACGTTCGACCCGATCCACCACGGCCACCTCGTGGCGGCGAGCGAGGTGCAGGCCTGGTTCGACCTGGACGAGGTCGTGTTCGTGCCCACCGGCGAGCCGTGGCAGAAGGGTGGCCGCTCGGTGTCCGCCGCGGAGGACAGGTACCTGATGACGGTCATCGCGACCGCCTCGAACCCCCGGTTCTGGGTCTCCCGGGTCGACATCGACCGGGGCGGGCCGACGTACACCATCGACACCCTGCACGACCTGTCTGCACTGATGCCGGAAGCCGAGCTGTACTTCATCACCGGTGCCGACGCCCTCGGCGAGATCTTCACCTGGCGCGACGCCGGCGAGCTGTTCGACCTGGCCCACTTCGTGGGCTGCACCCGGCCCGGGTACGTCACCGACAGCGCAGGGATGGCAGGGATCCCCCGGGACCGGGTCTCGATCGTCGAGATCCCGGCCCTGGCGATCTCCTCCACCGAGTGCCGCAAGCGCACGGCTGCGGGGGAGCCGGTGTGGTACCTCGTCCCGGACGGGGTGGTCCAGTACATCGCCAAGCACTCGCTCTACGACTCGACCACCTCGACCACTCCGACCATCTCGACCACCTCAGCCACCGGCCACCAGCAGCAGGGACATCCGTGACCGCAACCGACCGGGCCCTCGAGCTCGTCCACACAGCCGCTCAGGCCGCGGCCGACAAGCTCGGCCGCGACATCGTCGCCTTCGACGTCTCCGACCAGCTCGTGATCACCGACGCGTTCCTCGTCTGCTCGGCGTCGAACGACCGCCAGGTCAGGGCGATCGTCGACGAGATCGAGGACCGGCTGCGCGACATCGGGGCCAAGCCGGTACGGCGCGAGGGCGAGCGGGACGGGCGGTGGGTGCTGATCGACTACGCGGACATCGTGGTGCACGTGCAGGGCGAGCAGGAGCGGGCCTTCTACGCGCTCGAGCGGCTGTGGCGAGACTGCCCGATGATCGGTCTGCCGATTTCCTAACCCCGAGCCGGGTTGGCTAAGATTCCCGGGTTGCCGGGCCAGTCGATCTCGGCGGCGGGGCTGTGGCGCAGCTGGTAGCGCACCTCCATGGCATGGAGGGGGTCAGGGGTTCGAGTCCCCTCAGCTCCACACCGGTTTCGCGTTCCACCTTCTCCCGGCGCTGCACCCGTTCTGGAGCCGTCCTGCAGCGGCTCTCAGCGCCCTCAGTGCCGTCACCACCTCTGATCGGCGCCTACTTCAGGCGGCGAGAAGCACTTCTGGTCGCTGAGAAGCGTTGTTCCGGCCGACTATGGGTAAGCGATGAGTGTTCCGGAACGCACGGCGGGACACACCAAGGCCCGTCCGTTGCACCGGGGCCGACCGGAGGAGGGCCGAGATGACCACCAGGACTGCTGTCAACCGCTCGAAGATCGCCGCTGGAATCGCCTGCCTCGGCATGGCCCTGGCCGGCTGCGCACAGGGGACCGACGACGAGGCTGCGGACTCGTCCTTCGACCCGAACGCTCGGCTCGACGGCCAGCTGACGGTGACCGGATTCGGGGCGACCGACGAGATCGGCCGGGTCCGGGTCGAGGAGGCGAAGAAGGCCCTCGGCAACGTCTCGGTCCAGCTCGTCGAGGGAGAGCTCGACATCCAGCAGTTCCTCTCCTCGATCGCTGCCGGTGATCCGCCGGAGATCGTCTACGCCGACCGCAACCAGATCGGTACCTTCGCCTCACGTGGTGCCATCCTCCCGCTGTCGGACTGCATCGAGGGGGAGGAGATCGACACCGGGCTGTTCCGCGAGTCGGCGCTGGACCAGGTGACCTTCGACGAGGAGATCTACGGGATCCCCGAGTTCAACGTCGTGCAGATCACCCAGGCGAACGCCAACCTGCTGGAGGAGGCGGGCCTCAGCGTCGAGGACGTGAACGGCTCCGACTGGCAGGCGGTGGCTGCCGCCAACCAGGAGCTCGCGCGGACCGAGGGCGGGGACCTCACCGTGATCGGCTACGACAGCAAGCTGCCCGAGTTCCTGCCGCTGTGGGCCAAGGCGAACGGTGCCGACATGCTCTCCGCGGACGGCCGCACGGCACAGCTCGACGACCCTGCGCTGATCGAGGCGCTCGAGTTCGCAGTCGGCATCTACGACGACCAGGGCGGCTTCAGCAAGGTCAAGGCCTTCAGGGACTCCACAGACTTCTTCGGGGAGGGCAACCAGTTCGCCACCGGCACCCTGGGTGCGATGCCCATGGAGCAGTGGTACGTCAACGTGCTCAACGACGTGTCGCCGGATGCGCCGATGGCCTTCGACACCTTCCGGACGCCGGAGGGGGAGCCGCTCGCCTTCGCCTCCGGATCGGCCTGGGCGATCCCCAAGGGCAGCAAGAACCCCGAGGCTGCCTGCCGCTTCGCGAAGACGATGACGATGACCGAGAGCTGGGTCAAGGCGGCCGAGGCGCGCGTGCGGGACCGTGGCAACGACGGCGGCCTGTTCACCGGAGTGCTCACCGGCAACACCGAGGCGGACGAACAGATCCGCGGGATGATCGACCCGACGACCGAGGAGAAGTGGAACGCCGGTATCGAGGCGACGTACGAGGCCAACGACCACACGTTCAGCTTCCCCGCGAACCCGGCCGGCGAGGAGTTCGAGGCTGCCTGGCAGGACGGGGTCAACCGCGTCCTGAACGGGCAGCAGGACCCCGAGGAAGCCATGCAACAAGCCCAGCAGGAGGCCCAGGAGGCATTGGACCAAGCCTGGGCCGAATGGGACAAGTGACATGGCAGTGGCCGCCGACACATCGGTCACCGACAGCCCACCCGGGCGCCCTCCCCGGCGTTCCTCGGCACGTTCCCGGGAGACCCGGGCCGCGCTGCTGTTCATCAGTCCCTGGCTGATCGGTTTCGCGGTGTTCACCGCCTACCCGGTCATCTACACCGGGTACCTCTCCCTGACCGACTACGACGTGATCAACGACCCGAGCTTCGTGGGCATGGAGAACTTCCGGGCGTTGCTGGAGGACCCCAAGGTCGCGCTCGCACTGCAGAACACCTTCATCTTCGCGGTGCTGTCGGTGCCCACACAGCTGATCGTGTCGTTCTTCTTGGCGGTGCTGCTCAACCGTGCCGGCCGCGCCTCCGGGTTCTTCCGGACCGCGTTCTTCCTGCCAAAGATGACTCCGCCGGTCGCGATCGGGATCTTGCTGCTGTTGCTCTTCAACGGGCAGAACGGGCTGATCAACGAGGCGCTGGGCTGGTTCGGCATCGACGGGCCCGACTGGACCACCGACCCGGTATGGGTGAAACCCGGCCTGGTGATGATGAGTCTGTGGACCATCGGCGCATCCGTCGTGATCCTCCTGGCGGCGCTGCGCAACGTGCCCCAGGAGCTGTACGACGCCGCACGCGTCGACGGCGCGGGCTGGTGGCGGCAGACGACCCACGTGACGATCCCGATGATCAGCGGAGCGCTGTTCTTCATCTTGATCGTCGACACCATCGCTGCGTTCCAGTCGTTCACTGAGGCCTACACCGCGTTCTTCGGGTCCGGCAACACGACCTACAGCAACGATGCCGCACTGTTCTACGCGATCTACCTGTTCCAGCAGGCGTTCGAGTTCCTGCACATGGGTTACGCGTCGGCCATGGCCTGGATCCTGTTCGCGATCGTGTTGGTGGTCACCTTGATCCAGGTCCGGGTCACCAAGCGCTTCGTCTACTACGAGGGTGAGCAGCGATGACCGCCCTGGACACGGCCAGACCCGGCATCTCTCCGACCGCCGCAGCGAGCGAGGTCGAGGCGCAGGGACGCGGCGGGGGCGGCGGCCCGTCCAGGCGCAAGGTCGGACGCGTGCTGACCTGGCTCGCACTGACGGCACTGGCAGTGCTGTTCATCTATCCGTTCGTGTGGCTGCTGAGTGCCTCGTTCAAGCCGCGTGGCGAGGTCTTCGACAACCGGCTGCTTCCCAAGACGTTCACCTTCGAGAACTACATCGCCGTCTGGCAAGAGGCGCCGATGGCGTTGTGGCTGTTCAACACCCTGCTGGTGACGGTGCTGGCCACGGTTGCGGTGACGATCTCGAGCTCCATGGTGGCCTGGGGGTTCGCCTACTTCAGGTTCCGAGGGCGCAAGTACCTGTTCGGGGTGGTGCTCGCCACGATGATGCTGCCCCAGGCCGTCACCATGATCCCGGTCTTCTTGATCTGGGAGTCGGTCGGCATGACCGGGACGCTCACACCCCTGTGGGCCGGAAACCTGTTCGGGAGCGCGTTCTACATCTTCTTGCTGCGCCAGTTCTTCCTCGGTCTTCCCCGAGAGCTGTTCGACGCGGCGAAGATCGACGGGGCCAGCAACTGGCAGATCTTCACGCGGATCGCCCTGCCCCTGTGCAAGCCCGCCCTCGTGGTGACCGCGATCTTCGAGTTCCAGGCCGCGTGGACGGACCTGATGCGGCCGTTGATCTATCTGCGCGACTCGGACACCTTCACGGTTCCGCGCGGGCTCAAGTCGCTGGTGGACCAGTTCGGCTTCGGCGGCGAGTGGCACTGGGAGATCCTGATCACGGCTAGCGTGATCTCGACCATCCCGATGATCATCTTGTTCTTCGTCGGTCAGCGGTACTTCGTGCAGGGCATCGCCACCACGGGCACGAAGGGATGAGAACCCTCGTCCGGACGAGCCCGATGGCCCGCTCCGACTCCAGCCAGTTCCCCGCCAGCCGTTAGCCGAAGGGCTGCGAGCCGGAGGCCTGCCCACCGCCGCCGGGCATCTGGGCGAGCATCTCGCGGCCCCGCTGTGCGTGCTTGTGCTCCACGAGGACCTCGTAACGAGTCGCCACGACCTGGCTGATCGAGGTGAAATCGCGTCGACCACGGGTGAGGGCGTACCCGATCAGTGCCCAGATCAGGCCGAAGACCGCGCCGAACAGGGCCGTCGAGACGATCAGCGTCAGAGCGCTCTCCGTGGTGAAGATCGCGAAGATCAGCCCGATGAACAGCCCGAGCCAGAGCCCGGACAGGATGCCGCCGATCGCGACCTTCCCGGTGGTCAGCCGTCCGGTGACCCGCTCCACCTGCTTCAGGTCGGTGCCGACGATCATCACGTTCTGCACCGGGAAGTCGTTGTCGGACAGGTAGTCGACGGCCTTCTGCGCCTGCTCGTAGCGGTCGTAGACCCCCAGGGACATCGGGAACTCCAGAGCGAGCCCGCCGCCGGATCGGGACATGTTCATGGGTGAGGTCATGGCCTCAGTGTCCCACCTGGCTGTGGGCGAGACCACCGAGACAGGACGGTGTGCCGATCACCGCGACGAGCGCTCGCGCGAGGCCGCGTCGTCCCTGTCGCCGGCTCAGCCGGCGTTCCTGCGGGCAGACCAGGCGCTGGCGACCATCTCGGTCAGCGAGTGCCGCATCTGCCAGTCCAGGTCGCGCCCTGCCAGGTCTCCGGCGGCGACGATGCGTGCCGGGTCACCGGGCCTGCGGGCAGCGATCTCGGGCTCGAAGTCGATGCCGGTGACCTCGGCCATCGCGTCCATGATCTCGCGCACGGAGCTGCCGGTGCCACTGCCCAGGTTGTAGACCGGCTCGAGTGGTTCTCCTGCCTCCAACTTCTGGGCCGCGACGACGTGTGACCGGGCCAGGTCCGAGACGTGGATGTAGTCGCGGACGCAGGTGCCGTCCGGCGTGGGGTAGTCGGTCCCGTAGATCCTCGGCACGCGACCATCCACGAGGGCCTCGAACACCAGGGGGAACAAGTTGTGCGGGCTGGTGTCGTAGAGGTCGTCGGTGCCGGAGCCCACCACGTTGAAGTACCGCAGCGACGTGTGGCGCAGTCCCGCTGCCCGGCCCTGGTCGGCCAGCAGCCACTCACCGACCAGCTTGGACTGACCGTAGGGCGACTCGGGCAGGGTCGCGGTCTGCTCGGTGACGATCTCGTCGCTCGGCGTTCCGAAGACCGCTGCGCTGGAGGAGAAGACGATGCTCTCGACGCCTTCCTCCTGCATTGCCCGGAGCAGGCTGAGCGTGCCGGTCACGTTCTGCTCGAAGGTGTGCAGTGGCCGGTCCACGGAGACCCCGGCGTACTTGAAGCCGGCGACGTGCACGACGCCGGTCACCTCGTGCTCCTTCAGCGTGCGGCGCAGCAGGGCGGTGTCCAAGATGCTCCCCTGCTCGAGTGGGATGTCGTCGGGGACGAAGCCCCGATGACCGCTGGACAGGTCGTCGACGACGACCGATCCCAACCCGACCTCGGCGAAGGCGCGCACCACGTCGGCGGCGTCGCTGCCGGTCTCCTCGGCGGCGCGGAAGGCGAAGGTCAGCCCGCCCGCCGCGACGACGTCGTTGACGAGGACCGTCGCGGCGATGTCGCGGGACAGCGGGTGCTCGGCCAGGCGGTCGGCGAGCCGCTGGCCGAGCTCGGCCGGGAAGTAGGCCTGCAGCGTCGCCCGGACCCACGGCTCGTCCGGCAGGTCGCTGTCGAGCAGCGCCGCACGCAGGGAGATCTTCGCGTGAGCGAGCAGGACCGACAGCTCCGGCGTCGTCAGCCCGTCGCCGTCGCGGATGCGGCGGTCGAGGTCGGCAGCGGACGGCAGCGACTCCAGCGCGCGGTCGATCGCCCCGGCGTCCTCGAGCACCTCGAGGAAGCGCCGGTGGGCGGGCAGCAGCGGGCAGGTGAAGGCGCGCTCCACCGACAGGGTGCGGTTCTGCTCCTCGTTGTTGCGCAGGACGAGCCGGGCGACCTCGTCGGTCATGCGCCGCAGGCTCGCGTTGCGCTCGTCGACGTCGAGCTCGCCGCGCGCGACGAGGCGGTCGAGCATGATCTTGATGTTGACCTCGTGGTCGCTGCAGTCGACCCCGGCGGAGTTGTCCACCGCGTCGGTGTTGAGCAGCACGCCGGAACGGGCGGCCTCGATGCGTCCGCGCTGGGTCAGGCCGAGGTTGCCGCCCTCGCCGACCACCCGCACCCGCAGGTCGGCGCCGTCCACGCGCACGGCGTCGTTGGCCTTGTCGCCGACGGCGGCGTGCGTCTCGGTCGCGGCCTTGACGTAGGTGCCGATCCCGCCGTTCCAGAACAGGTCGACCGGTGCGAGCAGGACCGCCCGCACGAGCTCGTCGGGACTCAGCGAGGTCGTGCCGTCCGGCAGCCCCAGGCGCGCCCGGACCTGCGGGCTGATCGGCACCGACTTCGCCGTCCGCGAGTGGACCCCGCCGCCGGGGCTGAGCAGCGAGGCGTCGTAGTCGGCCCAGGACGAGCGGGGGAGGGCGAACAGCCGCTGCCGCTCCCGGAAGGAGGAAGCGGGTTCGGGGTCGGGGTCGAGGAAGACCGAGCGGTGGTCGAAGGCGGCCACCAGGCGGATGTGCTCCGACAGCAGCATGCCGTTGCCGAAGACGTCGCCGCTCATGTCGCCGACGCCGACGACCGTGACGTCGGTCGTCTGCGGGTCGACGCCGAGCTCGCGGAAGTGCCGCCGGACGCTCTCCCACGCCCCGCGGGCGGTGATGCCCATCGCCTTGTGGTCGTAGCCGTTCGAGCCGCCGGAGGCGAAGGCGTCGCCCAGCCAGAACCCCCGTGTCTGCGCGATCTCGTTGGCGATGTCGGAGAACGACGCGGTGCCCTTGTCCGCGGCCACCACGAGGTAGGGGTCGTCGCCGTCGTAGCGGACGACGTCGTCCGGCGGCACGACCACCTCCCGCCCGTCCGCCCCGGTGCGCAGGTCGTCGGTGACGTCGAGCAGCCCGGTGATGAAGGTGCGGTAGCAGGCGATCCCCTCGGCCCACCAGGCGTCGCGGTCGACGGCCGGGTCGGGCAGCTGCTTGCCGACGAAGCCGCCCTTGGCGCCGGTCGGGACGATGACGGCGTTCTTGACGACCTGCGCGCGGACGAGGCCGAGCACCTCGGTGCGGAAGTCCTCGCGCCGGTCGGACCACCGCAGCCCGCCGCGGGCGACGGCGCCGAAGCGCAGGTGCACGCCCTCGACGCGCGGGCTGTAGACCCAGATCTCGTACGCCGGCGCCGGCTCGGGCATGCCCGCGACGAGCGCGGGGTCCAGCTTGAAGGACAGGTGCCGGGGCATCTCGCCGTCGGCGCCGCGCGCGTAGGCGTTGGTGCGCAGCACCGCCTGCACGGCGGACAGCAGCGCACGCAGGATGCGGTCGGCGTCCAGGCCCTGCACGCGGTCGAGCGCCGTCCGCAGCTCCTCCACCACGTCGGCGACGGCGGCCTCGCGCTCCTGCGCCGAGGGCAGCAGCTCGGGGTCGCAGCGCGTCTTGAACAGCCGCAGCAGCAGCCGGGTGACGTCGACCTGCGTGACGAGCGTGCGGGCGGTGTAGGGGAGGCTGTACGGCAGGCCGGTCTGGCGCAGGTAGCGGAACAGCGCGCGCACGACGACGACCTGCTCCCACGACAGCTGCGCCGCCAGGACCAGCCGGTTGAGGGCGTCCGTCTCCGCGCGGCCGGACCAGGCGGCGGCGAAGGCCGAGCCGAAGCGGCTGCGGGCCGCGCCGTCGCCCTCCTGCCACAGCTCCAGGGGCAGGCGCAGCCCGACGT
>CADCUJ010000110.1 GCA_902805855.1 uncultured Nocardioidaceae bacterium | reverse complement strand
CATGATCCCGTTCTACATCTTCTACTCGATGTTCGGCTTCCAGCGCACCGGCGACTCGATCTGGGCGATGGCCGACCAGCTCGCCCGCGGGTTCCTTATCTGTGCGACGGCTGGGCGGACGACGCTGACCGGGGAGGGCCTCCAGCACGCCGACGGCCACTCCCCGCTGCTCGCCGCGAGCAACCCGGCGGTCGTGCACTACGACCCCGCGACCGCCTACGAGATCAGCCACATCGTGCAGGACGGGCTGCGCCGGATGTACGGCAGCAGTGACGAGCACCCGCACGGTGAGGACGTCATCTACTACCTGACCGTCTACAACGAGCCGGTGGTGCAGCCCAAGCAGCCGGACGACCTCGACGTCGAAGGCCTGCTCAGGGGCATCTACCACGTCGCCGCGCCCCCAGAGGTCGCGCCGTCGAACGGTGCGGACAGCCCGCCCCGGGTGCAGCTGCTCGGCTCGGGCGTCGGGTTCCCCTGGGTGGTCGAGGCGCAACGGCTGTTGGCCGAGGAGTGGGGCGTTGCCGCCGACACCTGGTCGGTCACCTCGTGGAACGAGCTGGCCCGCGACGCCGTGGCGGCCGAGCAGTGGAACCTGATGCACCCGGCCGAGGATGCTCGAGTGCCCTACGTGACCACCAAGCTCAACGACTCCGAGGGGCCGTTCGTCGCGGTCAGCGACTACATGCGGGCCGTGCCGAACCAGATCGCCAAGTGGGTCCCCGGCGACTTCCACTCCCTCGGCACCGACGGTTTCGGCTTCGCCGACACCCGACCTGCGGCGCGCCGCTTCTTCCAGGTCGACGCGCAGTCGGTGGTCGTGCAGGCACTCGCCGCACTCGCCGAGCGCGGCGAGGTGAAGCGCGAGATCGTGGCCGAGGCCTTCTAGAAGTACCGGATCGACGACCCCACTTCAGTGCGCGACGTCAAGCAGGAAGGCGGCGACGCCTGACCTGTCGCCGCAGCGAGGCGCGGCGACCGGGCGTCAGCCGGTGCCTGAGCGCGGCATGGCCGAGGAGTCGACGGCGGACTCCGGGATGGGCGTCTGTCGCCCGGCTCTGAGCACGCTGCACCTGGCGAGCCAGCGCTCCCACCACCGGCTGCCAGGTCGTGTGGTTGCAACCAGGCCGTGCAAGAGCAGCAGCGCCGGACCGGAGCCCACCTTGACGAAGGCACGCCGGGAGCGTTGATGCGGGAATAGGCTGGCGGCATGGCCCGCTCCCGCGCCCAGATCGCCCGACAGCTCGAACGGTCGGTGGGCACCTTGGGCACGGCGACGCTGAACCGGATGGAGCGGGACATGCCGTGGTTCCGCCAGCTCTCCGCGGCGGACCGCTCCTGGATCGGCCTGATCGTCCAAGCCGGGATCAACGCGTTCGTGACCTGGTACCGCGACCCCGAGCCGCATGCGCCGCTGACCACGGAGGTCTTCGGTGCCGCTCCCCGCGCGCTGACCGGAGTTGTGAGCCTCCACCAAACCGTCGAGATGGTGCGGCTGAGCATCGAGGTGGTCGAGGAGAACGTGGCCGAGGTGGTCGGCGACGAGGACGCAGTCTCGGTGCGCGCGGCGATCGTCCGCTACGCCCGGGAGGTCGCCTTCGCCACGGCCGAGGTCTATGCCCGGGCGGCGGAGATGCGGGGGGCCTGGGA
Source organism: uncultured Nocardioidaceae bacterium (assembly GCA_902805855.1). GTDB lineage: Bacteria > Actinomycetota > Actinomycetes > Propionibacteriales > Nocardioidaceae > Nocardioides_C. Next base: position 12,712 of record CADCUJ010000110.1, on the reverse strand, counting down.
CGCGCGCCTCGAGGCACTGGTGGTCGACTCCGTGCTCCGCGCGGAGGCGGACGAGACCGTCCGGTCGCGGGCGAGCGCGCTGGGCTGGGTGGCCACTGGCCAGGTGGTCGTGCTGCTGGGCCGGGCCCCGGACACCCCCGGCACCGGCGGAGAAGGCGGCACGCGCGAGAGCGTGATCGACGAGGTGCGCCGCTCGGCCCGCCACGTCGGGATGGACGCCCTGTGTGCGGTGCAGGGTGACCGGCTGGTCGTCGTACTCGGCGGCGTCACCGACCCGGACAAGGCGGGGGCCAGCGTGGTCCAGCACTTCGGAGCCGGCCCCGTCGTGGTCGGCCCGATGGTGCCGGGGCTGGTGCACGCCAACATCTCGGCGAGGGCGGCCCTGGCGGGGCTCCAGGCGGCCCCCGGCTGGCCACAGGCGCCACGCCCGGTCACCAGCGACGAGCTGCTGCCCGAGCGCGCCCTGACCGGGGACGCCCAGGCACAGCGCCAGCTGGTCACCGAGGTGTACCGGCCCTTGGCCGACGCCGGGCCGGCCGTCCTCGACACGGTCGCCGCGTTCTTGGAGCACGGCGGCTCGATCGAGGCGAGCTCACGAGCGCTGTTCGTGCACGCCAACACGGTTCGCTACCGGTTGCGACGCGCGGCGGACGCAGCGGGACTCTCGCCGATGCAGCCACGGCACGCCTACACGCTCCGGGTGGCGCTCACCCTCGGCCGCCTCGACACCGGCTCGGACTCCACGGCGTCTTTGTAGGATTCCCACAACAACACCCCGGCAATCTTCGTGCGCATCGTGGGCGCACCACACCCGCCGAGGCGGCACAGTGGAGGGGTGCTTGTCATCGCCGCCCCCGGTCAAGGGGCCCAGAAGCCGGGCTTCCTGACGCCCTGGCTGGAGGACCCGGCCTTCGCCGACCGACTGGGCTGGTTGTCCGCCGTCAGCAGCATGGATCTGGTCCACTACGGCACCGAGGCCGACGCGGAGACCATCCGGGACACCGCGGTCGCCCAGCCGCTGCTCGTTGCGGCGGGCTTGCTGGCTGCCCTCGAGCTCTTCCCCCACCCCGCGGATGCGTTCGACCGGATCGGCGCCGTGGCCGGGCACAGCGTCGGAGAGCTGACCGCGGCCACCGGCGCCGGGGTGATCACCGCCGAGCAGGCGATGGTCCTGGTCCGAGAGCGCGGCAAGGCGATGGCGTCGGCCGCCGCGGTGTCCGCGACCGGGATGACAGCGGTGCTCGGCGGCGACCGGGACCAGGTGCTGGCCAAGCTCGAGGCGCACCAGCTGGTCGCGGCCAACGACAACGGACCGGGTCAGATCGTCGCGGCCGGCACCCAGGAGCAGCTGGCCGCGCTGGCCGAGGACCCGCCCGAGAAGGCACGGCTGAGCCCGCTGTCGGTCGCCGGTGCCTTCCACACCGAGCACATGGCGCCGGCCGTCGACGTGCTCGCCGGCTTCGCCAAGTCGGTCTCCACCCATGATCCGCGCACCCCGATCGTGTCCAACCGCGACGGCCAGGTGGTGCACGACGGCCGCGACGTGCTGCGGCGCATCGTCAGCCAAGTCCGGCACCCGGTGCGCTGGGACCTGTGCATGGACGCGATGCTCGACCTCGGCGTGACCGGATTCCTCGAGATGCCCCCGGCGGGGACCCTCACCGGTATCGCGAAGCGGGCGATGAAGGGCGTGGAGACCTTCGCGCTCAAGACGCCGGACCAGCTCGACGAGGCTCGGGCGTTCGCAGACCTGCACGGGGTGGCCTCCCCGATCGACGCCGCCCCGACGTGGCGGATGCTGGTGGCGCCGGCGAAGGGTACGTTCAAGCAGGAGCCGGACCTGCGCGAGGGCGGCTTGATCGACCCGGAGAGGTCCATCGGATCGGTCGCGAACCGGCGCGACGAGACGCCGGTGCGGGCGCCGTACGGTGGCACCATCGTGGAGTGGCTCGTCGAGGACGGAGACCTGGTCTCCCCGGGTCAGCCGCTGATCCGCCTGCACCCGGAAGGGGTCAACGCATGACCACCCCACGAAGCTGCTCCCGCCGCTGGCACCTGGGGGGAGGTCGCAGATGAGCACCGGTCTGGCCACCTCTCACGGCAGCGAGCACACTGCGATTCTCGGCATCGGCGCTTACCGCCCGACGCGGGTGGTCCCGAACTCCGAGCTCGTCGACGCGATCAACTCCAGCGACGCCTGGATCCAGCAGCGCACCGGTATCAAGGAACGACGCTTCGCCGGTCCTGAGGAGTCCGTCCAGATGATGTCGGTCGCCGCCTCGCGCAAGGCGATGGACCGTGCGGGCGTCGAGCCGGCGCAGATCGACTGCGTCATCGTCGCCACCGTGTCCCACATGCTGCAGACACCCGCGATCGCCACGGCGATCGGCTACGAGCTCGGCACCGACAAGGCACCCGCGTTCGACATCTCCGCGGCCTGCGCCGGCTTCTGCCACGGGGTCGCGCTGGGCTCGGACATGATCCGGGCCGGCAGCGCCAAGCACGTCCTGGTGATCGGCGTCGAGCGGCTGACCGACATCACCAGCCTCAACGACCGGGGCACAGCCTTCATCTTCGCCGACGGAGCGGGCGCTGCGGTCCTGGGTCCGTCCGACGAGCCCGGCATCGGCCCCGTCGTGTGGGGCTCGGACGGTGAGCAGTTCGACCTGATCCGGCAGAAGGAGGACTGGCGTGACGTCCTGGCCCAGGAGACACCGGCCCTGCCCCACCTCGTGATGCAGGGCAACTCGGTGTTCCGCTGGGCGTCCTTCGAGATGGCCAAGATCGCGCAGGCCACCTTGGACCGCGCGGGGATCGGCGTCGAGGACCTCGACGTGTTCGTCCCGCACCAGGCCAACATGCGCATCATCGACGCGATGGCCCGATCGATGAAGCTGCCCCAGCGCGTGCGGATCGCGCGCGACGTGGCCGAGCAGGGAAACACCTCGGCTGCCTCGGTCCCCCTTGCCCTCGACCGGATGATCGATGAGGGTGAGGCCAAGAGCGGTGACATCGCGCTGCTCATCGCCTTCGGAGCCGGTCTGGCGTACGCCGCCCAGGTCGTCAAGGTTCCCTAGCCACCGCGCCGGATCCTGGCCCCCGGGCCGGCCGTGGCGCGCAGGCAGCAACCGCCCGCTCGCAGACCCCCGACAACCAGCCAACCAACGAGAGCCCGCAACAACCCCCGCAACAAACCCCGCAACAACAAGGAGACCACCAGATGGCCAGCACCGAAGAGATCCGCTCCGACCTCGCCGAGATCGTCAACGAGGTCGCGGGCATCCCCGCCGAGGACGTGCAGATGGACAAGTCGTTCACCGATGACCTGGACGTCGACTCGCTGTCGATGGTCGAGGTGGTCGTCGCCGCCGAGGAGAAGTTCGGGGTGACGATCCCCGACGACAAGGTCAAGAACCTGCGCACGGTCGGCGACGCGGTGACCTACATCGAGGGCGCCCAGAACTGATGAGCACTTCCCCACGGAGCCGCACGCGGGTCGTCGTCACCGGGCTCGGCGCGACGTCCCCGGTGGGAGGCGACGTACCCAGCACCTGGGCTGCGCTGCTCGCTGGGCAGTCCGGAGTCCGGTCCCTCAAGCATGAGTGGGCGGACGCGATGAGCACCCAGATCGCCGCCGAGGTCGCCGTCGATCCGGCGGACGTGCTGGAGCGGGTGAAGGCACGCCGGTTGGACCGGTCGGCCCAGCTCGCGATGGTCGCGGCCCGGGAGGCCTGGGACGACTGCGGCCTCGCAGTCGACGGGCGCGACGACGACGGGGCGAAGGCCACGATCGACCCGGAGCGGCTCGGCGTGGCGATCGCGACCGGGATCGGCGGGGTGCAGACGCTGCTGAACAACTACGGACAGCTGACCACCAAGGGGCCACGCCGGGTCTCGCCGCTGGCGATCCCGATGCTGATGCCGAACTCGTCGGCCGCGAACGTCGGGCTCTCGCTCGGCGCCAAGGCAGGCGTGCACACTCCGGTCTCAGCATGTGCCTCCGGCAACGAGGCGATCGCGCACGGCGTCGACATGATCCGGCTCGGCCGCGCGGACGTGGTCGTGGTCGGCGGCACCGAGGCCGCGGTGCACCCGCTTCCGATGGCCGCGTTCGCGAACATGATGGCACTGTCCAAGCGCAACGACGCTCCGGAGCTTGCTTCGCGGCCGTGGGACAAGGGCCGCGACGGCTTCGTGCTCGGCGAGGGCGCGGCCGTCCTGGTGATCGAGTCCGCCGAGCATGCCGAGGCTCGCGGGGCCAGGGTGTACGCCGAGGTGGCCGGCGCCGGGGTGACGGCCGACTCGCACGACATCGCGCAGCCCGACCCGGTCGGCCATGGGGCCACCCGGGCGATGCGGATGGCGCTTCGCGAGGCGGAGATGGAGCCGGCCGAGATCGTGCACATCAACGCGCACGCCACCTCGACGCCCCAAGGCGACGTCGCCGAGGCCACCGCGATCAAGAACGCGCTCGGCGAGTCCGCCGCGCAAGGAGTGGTGCTCACCTCCACCAAGTCGATGACCGGCCACCTGCTCGGGGCCGCGGGTGCACTGGAGTCGGTGGCCACCGTGCTCGCGCTGCACGACCGCGTCGTACCGCCCACAGTCAACCTGGACGATCCCGAGGACATCGGTCTGGACGTCGCCACCGAGCAGCGCTCGCTGGCCGACGGCCCGGCGGCAGCGATGAACAACTCGTTCGGATTCGGCGGGCACAACGTCGCGATCGCGTTCCGCAGTGCCTGAGGGCCGCTGATGACGGCTGCACAGGTGACCTCTGCCGCACCGGTCAAGAAGCCGAAGATGCCCCGCGAGCAGGACCCGCGCAACCCGAACCACCGGTTGGCCGCCTTCTTCGACGACGGCACGCTCGAGCTGATCACCGACGACGACGACAGCGGCATGCTGGCCGGTGTCGGCAACGTCGACGGCTCCCCCGTGGTCGCGTTCTGCTCCGACGCCACGGTGATGGGTGGCGCCATGGGAGAGGTCGGCTGCAAGGTCGTCGTGCGCGCCTACGAACGAGCGCTCGCCGACCACACGCCGGTCGTCGGTCTGTGGCACTCCGGCGGAGCCCGGCTGGCCGAGGGCGTGCTGTCCCTGCACGCCGTCGGCCAGATCTTCCACGTGATGACCAAGGCGTCGGGGACGATCCCGCAGATCTCCGTGGTCCTCGGCCCCGCCGCCGGTGGTGCCGCCTACGGACCTGCCCTCACCGACGTCGTGATTCTCGGCCCCGAGGGCCGGATCTTCGTGACCGGCCCGGACGTCGTGCGTTCGGTCACCGGGGAGAACGTCGACATGCTGCGTCTCGGCGGGCCGGAGCCACACGGTCGCCGCTCCGGGGTCGTGCACGTGCTGACCGAGAGCGAGCAGGAGGCGTTGGACCGCGCCCGCGGCGTGGCGAAGCTGCTCGGTGCGCAGGGCACCCTGGACGTCTCCGCGGTCCCGGACGTCGACCTCGCGCAGATGCTGCCTGAGTCGAAGAAGCGCGCCTACGACGTGCACCCGCTGGTCGAGTCGATCCTCGACGAGGGCACGTCCTTGGAGCTGCACGCCCGGTGGGCGCCGAACATCGTCACCACCTTGGGACGCCTCGGGGGTCGCACGGTCGGGGTGGTGGCCAACAACCCGCTCCGGCTCGGTGGCTGCCTGGACTCGCTGTCGGCGGAGAAGGCGGCGCGCTTCGTGCGGATGTGCGATGCGTTCGGCGTCCCGCTGGTCGTGGTCGTCGACGTCCCCGGGTACCTTCCCGGCGTCGGCCAGGAGTGGGACGGGGTCGTACGGCGAGGAGCGAAGCTGCTGCACGCCTTCGGCGAGACCGTCGTACCCAGGGTGACGCTGGTGACGCGCAAGAGCTACGGCGGCGCCTACATCGCGATGAACTCGCGCTCCCTCGGGGCGACCCGGGTCTTCGCCTGGCCTGGCGCCGAGATCGCGGTGATGGGTGCTGTCGCCGCGATCCGGATCCTGCACCGCCGCAAGCTGCTCGAGGTCTCTCCCGACGTCCGCCCCCAGGTCGAGGCGGAGCTGGCAGCAGAGCACGAGCGGATCGCAGGGGGCGTGGACAAGGCGATCGAGATCGGCGTGGTCGACGAGGTCGTCTCGCCGGATCGGACCCGATCCTCACTCGCGCGCGCGATCGCCGAGGCGGGGCTGGTGCAGCGGGGCTCGCACGGCAACATCCCGCTGTAGCGGGTCGTCTCGATCAGAGGTTGGCGCGGAAGAAGTCGGCGGTGCGCCGCATCGACAGCGGCCAGTCGGCGATGAACGCGTGCGGTTCGCCGGGGTAGACCAGCAGCCGCGAGTCCACGCCGGCCTGCTCCAGCAGCCGCTGGGAGGTGCGGCTCCACCGGATGGGACAGCTCTCGTCGGCCGTGCCGTGGTGGATCAGCAGCGGCTCGGTGATCCGGTCGAAGTAGGTGCGAGGGCTGACCTCTCGCCAGAACCGAGGGTTGTCCCGCGGCTCGCCGTACGTGCGCAGGATGAAGTCGGAGAGCGCGTCACGGCCGGGATCGTCCCTGATCCAGCGGTTGAAGTTGTCGGCGGTGCGTGAGCTCACCGGCGCGTAGGCGACCGCGGCATCGACCAGGCCTGGTTGGGTGGCGAGCACGTTGTAGACCACGCCGCCGCCCATCGACCGGCCAAGCAGTCCGATCCGCTCACGGTCGACGGGCACCCGCCCAGCCGCGCGGAGGGCATGCACCGCGTTGATCGTGTCAACGGTGTAGCCGAGCCGCATCCGGCGCTCCGAACCGGGGTCGTTGCTCGACGCGGCGTGGTTGCGGTAGTCGGTGTGCAGCACGACATAGCCAGCGCGCGCGAGCCAGTCCTGCTCGCGCATCAGGCCTTGTCCGTTGACGTAGATTTCCGGGTCGATGTAGCCGTGTGCCAGCACCAGCGCCGGAAAGGGGCCCTTGCCGCGCGGGACATCGAGGATTCCCGAGATCCGCAGCCCGTCGCTGCGGTAGCTGACGAAGTACTTGGTGTAGGTGTCCGTCTGCGCCAGCATCTGTCCCACACGAAGGCCGCCGCCGTCGTACTGCTCGTCCTCGAAGAGCGCGGGCAGCGACACCGGGTTGACTGGCGCCCGCCCCGTTTCCTCGCCGGCAGCCGGCGTGGGGGACGCTGTCTCCTTCGGGGAGGGGGACGGGTCGGGCGATGGTGCGGGTGCCTCGGAGGCGGCGCGGGTGGAGGTACGACGGTCGGTCGCCTCCTGGGTCGGAGAGCCGGTGCAGGCAGCGACCAGCATGCAGGCCAGCAGGCCGATCACGGCGACGCGGGGCACGCCTCCATCATGCCGAGGAGCGCCAAGCAGACGCTCACACGACCTGGTGCAGCCAGCGGACCGGGGCGCCGTCCCCCGCGTGCCGGAACGGCTCCAGCTCGTCGTCCCACGGCTTGCCCAGCAGACGGTCGATCTCGGCAAGCAGAGTCGTCTCCCCCGCGGTCGCCTTGACGACGGCGGCCTTGAGCCTGTCCTCCGGAACCATGGTGTCGCCGTGGATGCCGGTGACGGAGTGGAAGATCCCGAGGTCCGGGGTGTAGGAGTAGCGGGCGCCTTCGGTGGCGCCCTGTCCCGACCCCGTCGGCTCCTCGGTCACCTCGAAGCGCAGGTGCCCCCAGCCACGCAGGGCCGAGGCGATGGCGGCGGCGGTGCCGGCCTCAGCGGTCCAGGAGTACTCCGTGCGGTAGGTGCCGCTCTGCGCTGCCTGCCCGGTCCACTCCAGGCGCACGGCATGTCCGAGCACCCCGCCGACCGCCCACTCGATGTGCGGACACAGCGCGGAGGGCGCCGAGTGGACGTAGAGCACGCCCCTGGCCGCCCTGGACCCACCGTCGCGGGCACCGGGAATGCGATTACGTGTGCTCACCGTGACCTCCTGTTCGAGCCGGCGTCGAGGTACGCCTTCCCCAGCGGTCTCGCGTCGGTCTCGGAGCCAGCAGGATCTCCGGTCGAGCACAGCTATGCGGTTGTGGCTTCATTGTTGCGCAGATTCGGTCCCAGTGGTCACTCTGACACCAGAAATCTCACAAATCACCCAGGAACGGTCTGCTGGGACCGCTCAACCGAGCCGACCACGGGCCTTGAGCCGAGTGTTCGGCATCGGCGGCGCGAGCAGCCGGTCGCCGTCGAAGTCGGCGACCTGCCCGAATCGCTCCGGCACCCAGTCCAGCCCCTCGCCGTTCCAGGCCTCGCGCTGGTCGACGATCTCCTCGTGGCTGCGCCCGACGAAGTTCCACCACATCACGATCTCCTCCTCGAACGGCTCGCCGCCGAGCAGGAGCACCACGGACTCGTCGTGCGGCTCGACCGCCGTCAAGGACAGCTCCGGGCGTCCCTGTCCGAGATAGCTCATCTGGTTGCGACCGACGTCCGTCCCGTCGACCCGCACCGCGCCTTGCACCACGAGGACGCCGTACTCGAAGCCACGGTCGAGGTGCACCGTGCTGGACGCTCCCGGCTCCAGCCCCACCTCGGCCGCGACCAGCGGCGTGAAGCTCGGCGCGGTGGAGCGCCAGCCGTCGAGCTCGCCGGTGATCACCGTGACGCGCACCCCGTCCCCGACGTGCGTCGGCAGGTCGGCGACGTGAGTGAAGTCGGGCGCGGCGCTCTCACGCACCCCGTCGGGCAGCACGGCCCACAGCTGCACCCCGTGCAGGAGGGTGGCCGCGGACTCCGGCGAGACCTCCGCGTGCGCGATCCCGTGGCCAGCGGTCATCACGTTCAGCTGCCCGGGACGGATCAGCTGCCTGGAGCCGAGGCTGTCGGTGTGCAGACCCTCCCCCTCGAAGAGCCAAGTCACCGTCTGCAGGCCGGTGTGTGGATGCGGCGGCACCCACATCCCACCCGCGCGCTTGATGTCGTCGGGTCCGTAGTGGTCGAGGAAGCACCAGGCGCCGATCATCCGCCGGTTCCTGTTCGGCAGGATCCGTCTCACGTGCGTCGTCCTGCCGAGCAGGACGTCGCGTGCCTCGAGCGGCTCGTGCACCGCGGTGAACGTGCTCATGACGCCAGTCTGACACCGCTGCGAGGTTGGCTTCTCGCGCAGCCGCTCAGCCCGTCCTTCTCGGGCCACCCTTTCCCCGCACCGCGGATACGCTCGGACGGTGGGACGCATCCGAGTCGGCATCTCGGGATGGACGTACTCCGGCTGGCGCGGCGACTTCTACCCGCGGGGGCTCGCGCAGAAGCGCGAGCTGTCCTACGCCGCCGAACGGATGACCTCGATCGAGATCAACGGGTCGTTCTACTCCTTGCAGCGACCGACCAGCTACGCGGCGTGGGCGGCGCAGACGCCTGAGGACTTCGTGTTCGCCGTCAAGGGCGGCCGGTTCATCACGCACATGAAGAAGCTGGCCGGGGTCGAGACTGCTCTCGCGAACTTCTTCGCCTCCGGCGTACTCGCTCTCGGCCCGAAGCTGGGCCCGTTCCTGTGGCAGCTGCCTCCGAACCTCGGGTACGACGCGGCACGGCTCGCCGACTTCTTCGAGCTCCTCCCCCGGACCACGGCCGCCGCCGCCGACCTGGCCGGCCGGCACGACGCGAAGGTACCTTCGGACCGGGCGTTGACCACCGCCGCCGAGCCTTCTCGGCCGCTTCGGCATTCGCTGGAGGTCCGGCATCCCAGCCTCGCCGCGCCGGAGGCGATAGCGCTGCTTCGCGAGCACGACATCGCTCTCGTCGTGGCGGACACTGCCGGACGCTGGCCTCTGGTGGAGGTGGTCACCAGCGACTTCGTCTACGTGCGGCTGCACGGTGACCTGGAGCTGTACACCAGCGGCTACACCGCCGACGCGCTCGACCGATGGGCCGCGAAGTGCCGCGACTGGGCGGCCGGTGGAGCCGATGTCTTCGTCTACTTCGACAACGACGCCAAGGGTTACGCCCCGTACGACGCGCTCGCCCTGATCGACCGGGTCGGCCGCCCGGCCTAGTGCCGCGCCTCCAGTCCGACCGCGTCGCGCAGCCGCTCGGTCGCTTCGGCGAGGTCGCGGTCCTCCCGCGCGCGGGAGTCCATCAGGGCGGCCAGGGCCTCGGCGATGACGTTGAGCTTCTCCTGGGCGGCCTCGTCGGCTCGACGGCCGGCGTTCTCCAGGAGCACCAGCAACAGCAGCGAGAGGACGCTGGCCACCGTGTGGATCGCGACCTGCCACTCCTTCAGGTTCGGCCACAGCGGGAGGCTGACTGCCCACGCGACCACGATTCCTACGCACACCCCGAAGAACGGCGCCCTGCTGACCCGCTGCTGCACAGCCGCCACGAAGCGCTCGAACAACGACTGATGCTCGTCTCGGTCACGCGTCGCCGCGGCCTCACTGCGCTCCACGTGACGAGGGTACGGCGGTCGAGGGTCCCAGCCCGGCACCGGACATTGCGGGAGCAGAAGCCGGCGCTCTACGATGACGCCACCGGAGGGGACCGGTTCGAGGGGGAAAACAGCATGCAGGTGCGTCTCAAGTCGTCGCAGGCCGGGCGAGTCGCCGGATGGCTGGCAGCGGCGCTTTCTGTCGCCGGACTCGTCCTCGGAGGTGTGCAGGGCCCCGCGGTGGCGGCCTCCGACCGGTACCTCGACCCCATCTTCTCGTCGGTCCGGGTCGACAAGGACCTCGTCTATGGCCGCGTCGACCACGGTGGCGGCGACGTCGAGAGGCTGAAGCTCGACCTCTACCGACCCAGCGGTGACACCAAAAGCAACCGGCCGGTGCTGATCTTCGTGCATGGCGGCGACAGCTCGGTCGACAAGGGGTTCAAGCGCAACCGGATGGTCCCGAAGGGTTTCGCCCACCGCGGGTTCGTGGCCGCGGCCATCAACTACCGCGACGGAACCAACGGGACGAGCCGCGCATCGCAGCACGACACCCGGGCCGCGGTGCGCTGGTTCCGGGCGAACGCCGACAGGTACCGGGTGAGCCCGTCGAGGATCGTCGTGATGGGCAGCTCGGCCGGAGGGGTGAACGTGCTCCACGTCGCGTTCAACCCGGACGATGCCGGCAGCAGCGGCCATCCAGGCTTTTCGTCCAAGGTCGCGGCGGCGATCTCGGTCGCCGGCGCGGACGCGGAGCCGCAGCACATCGGTACGGGCGAGCCACCCATCGCCATGGTGCACGCCGCGGACGACACGACGGTTCCCATCGCCGCCGCGCGGGCGACGTGTGAGCAGACGAAGGCGTCCGGCAACGTCTGCACGTTCTTCGAGTACGCAGAGGGCGGGCATCCGCCCGAGTTCCTGACCGAGAACCTGGCTCGGATCACCGAGCAGTCGAGTCGGTTCATCTGCCGCCAGGTTCTCGACCGCGTGTCGTGCCGCGGGTAGCAGTGTGGCGGCGGGACGCGAACCCGCGACCTAGGCGATCCTGAGGGCGCCTGTACTGGGCTGGAACCAGGGTCGTCGATGAGGACGTAGTACTGACGACGCAGCTGGGTCGACAGCAGCGACCCCTGGCCCGGACACCGGGTCCGAGGCACAGTGCCGATCGCCTTGGCGAGTCCCGTTCCGAGCAGATGCCAACCCCTCGCCGCCCAGGTACGAACCTGATCCCGCCGGCGGCTTCGCCCTGCCGCATGTTGTCATGGCTAAATGTTCGTAAAGTAACTCTTTTGTCCCGTTTTGCCGTCTTACCTTCAAGGGGTTGAGCCAATCCTTGGAGGAACCGTGTCTCGTACTGTCACCCGTCGCTCTGTGGGCTTCCTCGCGACCGCAGCTGCCCTCGCCGGCGGCGTCGTCGGCACTAGCGCCACCGCGCAGGCCGCCTACGAGGACCCCACGATGGACCTGCCCCGCCAGGTCTCGCCGTACCCGGGCGTCGGTCCCCACCGGCCCTACGTCCAGGAGATTCCGATCGGTGGTGTGGTCCCGCTGAAGAACGAGGCGCTGCTCAACCGAACCGAGCATGGCTGGCTGTTCCGCGCCGGCCAGCAGAACACCAACCTGACCATGACGTACACCGACGGCCGTCTGCACTTCGTTGATACGGGCACCGCATCGTGGAAGTGGCTGCCGAAGGGCTGCACGAAGCTCGACGTGCCCCTTGGAGTCGGTGCTAGCTGCGTTATCGGGACCAAGTTCACCGACGCAGCGCCAATGCTGGTGGAGGTGTGGCCGCGGCTCGGCAACGACGTGATGGACTCCACGGCCCTCCCGGCCTTGTTCGACGTCTCGTACCTGGGTGACAAGGGTGACGATGTCGCATACCTCGGCGCCGGCGACGACTTCTTCAACGGCGCACAGGACGCCGACAGCGGGTACGGCGGAGACGGACGCGACTGGATCCGCACCGGCCTGGCCGACGACTTCATCGACGGTGGCGCCGACGGCGACTACCTCGTCGGCGTGGACAGCAACGACACGATCTACGGCGGTTCAGGGGACGACAACCTGTACGGAATCGACGGTGACGACAAGCTCTTCGCCGGTGACGGCAACGACCGTATTAGCTGCGGCAACGGAACCGACGAGGCCACGCTCAAGAGCACCGACAAGGCCCTCGCCTGCGAGACGACGAGCAACTCCTGAGGTCCTCGGACCCTCGAGGATCACGACAGCAAGGATTGTGGGACTTGGCCTCTGGCCCCATGTGCTATCAGCGGGTACTGGCGCGGGGTGCGGTCCTTCGTCGACCCAATCCCCCTCTGTGAGGGCTCACCGAAGGGCACGGCATGAGCACCACGGCGATCACGGCGCAGCCGGACTGGTGCGATGACCGCGAC
>CADCUJ010000109.1 GCA_902805855.1 uncultured Nocardioidaceae bacterium | reverse complement strand
GATCTCCGCGGGGTGGCGAACCCGGGCAGGTAGCCCATGATGTGGTGCTGGAGCCGCTGCGCATCGGCCACCGAGACCCGCCAGTGCTCGCTGAACGGGATCATGTCGCACATGTAGAAGTAGTAGGGCATGATCTGCGCGCCGTCGAGCAGTGCGAAGCACAGGTCGAGCAGCTCGTGTGGGTCCGCGTTGACGCCGTTGAGCAGCACGCCCTGGTTGCGTACGTCGCGGATCCCGGTCTCCAGCATCGCCGACGTCGCGCGGGCCACCAGCGGGGTGACCGAGTTCGCGTGGTTGACGTGGGTGTGGATCGCGATCGAGACGCCGCGTGAGCGGGCGATGCCGGCCACCCGCTCCATGCCGCTTCGGACGTCGTCCTGCAGCCAGTGCTGCGGCAGGCCCATCAGCGCCTTGGTGGCCAACCGGATGTCGCGGATGTTGTCGATCTCCAGCAGCCGGGTCAAGAAGTCCTCGAGCCGCGCCCACGGCATGTTGGCCACGTCGCCTCCGGAGACGACGACGTCCCGGACGCTCGGCGTACGGCGCAGGTAGGCCATCATCTCCCCGAGCCGGTCCACGGGCTTGAGCGAGAACTTGAGCTTGTCGATCACCGGAGTTGAGTTGCCCACCAGGTCCATCCGGGTGCAGTGTCCGCAGTACTGCGGACACGTCGGCAGCAGCTCCGCGAGCACCTTCGTGGGGTAGCGGTGGGTCAGTCCCTCGGCGACCCACATGTCGTGCTCGTGCAACGAGTCGCGGGTGGCGTGCGGGTGCGACGGCCAGTCGGTGCGACGGTCGGAGAAGGCCGGCAGCATGTAGCGACGCACCGGGTCGGCGTACATCGCCTCGGTCAGCGACCCCCGACCCGCGGGGACGGTTCGCGGCGCCATCGTGTTCATCATCTGCGGCGGGACCAGCATCGACATCGTCGCGCGCTCACGCTGGTCACGCTCGAGGTCGTCGTAGAAGCGTTCGTCGACGAGGTCGCCGAGCAGCGCCCTCAGCTGCTTGAGGTTCTTCACGCAGTGGGCGCGCTGCCACTGCACGGACTCCCAGTCGTCAGCGGTGACGTCCTTCCAACCGGGGAAGCGGGTCCAGTCCGGCTCCACGAGCTCGACTCGTTGGTAGGGGTACGGCTGCCCGGACTCCAGGTCGTCGAGTCCGCCGAGGGTCTCGATGCTCATGACGCTCCTTGCTGTTGCTTCCTGCTGCGCTGGTTCAGGGCGATCGACGCGCCCCGGGCCGGTCGAGCGTCGCGGTTGTGCCGCGCCTCACCCACATGTCAGAGTACGCAAAGAATCTCCGGTGCCACAAATGAATCGCCGTAAGATTTCCGCTACAACCCCTGACACCTTGGAGGACGACCCGTGACGGCGCCGAACCTGTCGCAGGCAGGTGCGGCCGAGGCTGCGCCAGAGCCGGGGACGACGCCCGGGGACCCGACCGGGCTGCACCGAGTGCTGGAACCGGCCGGCGTGCTCCCGCAGGCTGCGCAACGGCTGGACACCCGGCGGGCCGTGTGGCCGAGCGAGGTGCGCGTGCGAGTCGAGCGGCTGAACCTCGACGCGGCGTCCTTCCGTCAGCTGGAGCAGCGGCACCGTGGTGACGACGGCTCGGTCGACGGGGGAGCCGTGCGCTCGCAGGTGCTCGACATCATCACCGCTCGAGGGAAGATGCAGAACCCCGAGACCGGCTCCGGCGGCATGCTGGTGGGCACCGTCGAGGAGGTCGGCGAGGCCTCGTCACTGGGACTGGCGGTCGGAGACCGGATCGCCACCCTCGTCTCGCTGACGCTGACTCCGCTGGTGATCGAGGACGGGCTCGAGCGCTGGGACGGGCGCAGCGAGCAGGTCCCCGCTGACGGGTACGCCATCTTGTTCGACCGCTCGATCGCCGCTCGACTTCCCGATGACCTGCCCGTTGAACTCGCGCTGTCGGTGATGGACGTGTGCGGCGCTCCCGCGCTCACCGCCCGGGTGGTTGCCGACCACGTCGGAAGCAGGTCAGAGCTCGTCACTGTCGCGGTCGTCGGCGGGGCGGGAAAGTCCGGCTCGATGTCGCTCGCCGCCGCGAAGCAAGCGGGTGCGGGCCGGACCATCGGGGTGGTGCCGCACCAGGCGGAGGCGGATCTGCTCAATGGCGCGAAGATCGCAGACGCCGTGGTGGTCGCGGACGCGCGAGATCCGGTCGCGCTGTCCAGCGCGGTGCGCGAGGCCGGGGGACCGGCGGACGTCACGGTGGTCTGCGTCGACGTACCTGGTTGCGAGGGGGGCGCGATCTTGTCGACGCGGAGCGGTGGCAGCGTGGTGTTCTTCTCGATGGCGACCTCGTTCAGCGCGGCCGCGCTCACTGCAGAAGGCCTGGCCGCGGACGTGACGATGCTGGTCGGCAACGGTTACGTTCCCGGACATGCCGACTACGCGCTGGACCTGCTGCGCCGTCACGACGGTGTGCGGGCGTTGTTCGAGCGTCGGTTGTGACTGTGCTGCACGACCCCGGTATCGCCGTCACCGGTACGGGCGGAGAATGAGCAGGTGACCCGCATCCTGTTCCGTGGTGGCCGTGTGCACACCTCGAGCGATCCCCACGCCACCGCGTTGTGCATCGAGGACGGCGTCGTCGTGTGGGTCGGCGACGACGGCGCCTCGGCCCAGTTCGCCGACAACGCCGAGCGGATCGTCGAGCTCGACGGCCGGCTGGTCACCCCGGCCTTCGTGGACGCCCACGTCCACCTCGCCCAGACCGGGCTGGCTCACCGGAGCCTCGATCTGAGTGTCGCGCCGACCAGGCAGGCCGCCCTGGACGCGCTGGCCGACTACGCCCGCGCCACGGCGCTGCCGGTCGTCCTGGGCTACGGCTGGGACGAGACCCAGTGGCCCGAACAGCGCGCGTTCACCCGCGACGAGGTCGACCGGGCGGTCGACGGCCGCCCCGCCTACCTTGCCCGGATCGAGCAGCACTCCGCGATCGTGTCCTCCGCGTTCCTGGACCGCTGCCCCGACGTCGCCGGCGCCCAGGGGTACGACGCCACCGGCCGCGTCGCGCGGGACGCTCACCATGCCGCGCGCTCCGGACTCTTCCGGCTGCTCCCGCGCTCCCTGCGCGAGGACGCGATCCTGGAGGCACTGACCCTGGCCGCTCGGCAGGGGATCGGCATGGTCCACGAGCTCGGCGCTCCGCACATCAGTCCTCCCGAGGACTTCGACATCATCGGCTCGCTCTCCCAGGCCGCCGCCTCGGGCGAGCGGCCGGGCCTTCCCGACGTGGAGTGGTACTGGGGCTCCCTCCAGGTCGACGACGCCCGGCGGCTCGGTTGCGCTGGGGCCGCCGGGGACCTGTGCGCAGACGGGGCGATCGGCTCCAGGACGGCGGCGATGCGTGCGCCGTACGCCGACGACGCCGGTTCCGGCCATCTGTACCTCGAGGCCGAGCAGGTGGCAGCGCACGTGGTGCAGTGCACCCGCCATCAGCTCCAGGCCGGGTTCCACTGCATCGGCGACCGTGCCGTGGGCGAGGTGGTCGCGGGCTTCCGGCAGGCAGCCGAGGCCGTCGGCGCGCCTGCCATCCGGCGAGCGCGGCACCGGCTGGAGCACGTGGAGATGGCCAGTGCCGAGGACCTGCATGTGCTTGGCGACCTCGGGGTCATCGCAAGCGTGCAGCCCAGGTTCGACGCGCTGTGGGGCGGTCCGGACTCGCTGTACGCACGGCGGCTCGGCGCCGACCGCGCGACGCCGATGAACGCCTACGCCTCCATGAGCCGTGCGGGCGTCGCGCTGGCCTTCGGCTCCGACACCCCGGTGACGACCTTCGGGCCCTGGGCGGCCGTGCGCGCTGCCGCCTGGCACCGCACCGAGAGCGAGCGGATCACCGTGCGTGCGGCGTTCGACGCCCACACCCGCGGCGGGTGGCGGGCCTCGCGACGCGACGAAGGTGGCGTGATCGCGGTCGGTGCGCCCGCGAGCCTCGCTGTCTGGGACGTCGCTGGCGAGCTCGAGGTGCAGACGCCGGACACCCGGTCCGTGGCGGGGTCGAGCGACCCACGTGCGGGGGTTCCCCAGCTTCCAGACCTGCAGCCCGACGAGGACCTGCCGCGGTGTGCCATGACCGTGGTCCATGGGCAGGTCGCGTTCGAAGAGGAGGGAGCGCTGACATGAGCGACCGGAAGCCCATCTCGACCGGCACGGGCCCCATCTCAACGAACGGGGGCCCCATCTCAACGAGCGCGAGGCCCATCTCAACCCGCACGGGCCCCATCTCAACGAGGGGGAGGGGCAAGCTGGAGCTGGACCCGGCGACGGTGCGCACGGCGCGTTCGCTGGCGCGGCGGGTCGGCCGGCCGATCGTGACCCTGGCCAAGCAGCACACCACGGTGTCGGTGGAGCGGGCGACGCTGCGGCTGGCCGGGCTGCAGGGGGCAGACGCCGACGGCATTCCCTGGGTCAACCGGCTGCTCGACGCCGTCCGCGGCGACGTGGGGCTCGAGCACGGGGTCGCGGCGCCGGTGTGGGACGCGCTGGTCCGCGGTGAGGCCGACACGCTGTCGACCCTGGCGCAGAAGGCCGCGGTCGGCTCGATCCGGTTCCGGCTCCCCGAGGGACGAGAGCTGACCAGGGCGCGGTCGGCGGCGAAGAAGCACGTCGGTGCCGGTATCCGCCGGGTCGACGCACGCCGCCGGGAGCGCGACCGGCTGGTCAAGAGGTACGGCGACCCGGACCACAAGCCGTGGGTCTACCTGATCGTCGCAACCGGGGACATCTACGAGGACATGCCCCAGGCACAGCAGGCGGCGCGGGAGGGCGCGGACGTGATCGCGGTGATCCGCTCCACGGGACAGTCGCTGCTGGACTACGTGCCCGAGGGACCGACCCGGGAGGGCTTCGCCGGGACGTACGCGACCCAGGAGAACTTCCGGCTGATGCGGGCCGCGCTGGACGAGTCCAGCGCGGAGCTGGGCCGCTACGTCCGACTGACCAACTACGCCTCCGGTCTGTGCATGCCCGAGATCGCCTCCCTGGCCGGGCTGCAGCGCCTGGACATGATGCTCAACGACTCGATGTACGGGATCCTCTTCCGCGACATCAACCCGATCCGCACGTTCGTGGACCAGCGGTTCAGCCGGCAGGTGCACGCGCGCGCCGGCATCATCATCAACACCGGCGAGGACAACTACCTCACCACGGCCGACGCGGTCGAGGCCGCACACACGGTCACCACCAGCCAGCTGCTCAACGAGTACTTCGGCAAGGAGGCCGGTCTCGAGGACTGGCAGCTCGGGCTGGGGCACGCCTTCGAGATCGACCCGAACCTGCCGGACAGCTTCCGGATGGAGCTCGCGCACGCGATGCTCGCCCGCGACCTGTTCCCCCGCGCACCGCTGAAGTGGATGCCGCCGACCCGGCACATGACCGGCGACGTCTTCCGCGGCTACCTGCTCGACGGCTTCTTCAACCTCGCCGGCGCCCTGACCGGTCAGAGCATCCTGCTGGTGGGCATGATGACCGAGGCGGTCGTCACGCCGTGGTTGTCCGACCGGGACCTCGCCCTGCAGAACGTCCGGTACGTGATGAACGCCGCCGGCAACCTGCACGAGGACTTCCGGCCTGCGCCGGACGGGTTCATCGCCTCACGCGCCCGCCAGGTGCTCGCCGAGAGCATCGACCTGCTGGAGCGAATCCTCGCGCACGAGAGCCGGACGGGCCTGCTGGAAGCGATCGCCGACGGCACGTTCGGGCTGATGAAGCGCCCCGCAGACGCAGGGCGTGGTCTCGAGGGCGTGGCTCGCAAGGCCCCCGGCTACTACAACCCGGCCAGCGAGATCCTGGAGGCGACGTGACCATCATGCGGCCCTACGGGGACACGACGGGCGACGGGATGGTGCAGCTCTCGTTCACGCTGCCGATCTCCTCACAGGCCGCGGGCGCCAAGCTCGCCGAAGGCGCGGCCGCCCAGCTGGCGAACAAGATGGGGATGGACCCGGCGCTGGTCGTGCACGCCAAGCCGATGGGCCCCGACTTCACGTTCTTCGTCGTCTACGGACGGGTGCACCACCTGGTGGACACCTCGCAGGTGCGGGTGGTGGAGCGTGAGTTCCCGCTGCTCACGCCCAAGGAGGTGAACCTGGCGATCCGCAAGGCTCTGCGCCGTCGCCTGGTCGTGGTCGGCGGCTGCATCGGGACCGACGCGCACACCGTCGGTATCGACGCGATCTTGAACATCAAGGGGTTCGCGGGGGAGAAGGGCCTGGAGTACTACCGTGAGCTGCGCGTGGTCAACCTCGGCGCCCAGGTCTCCGTGCCACAGCTGGTGGCCCGGGCCCGGGAGGAGCAGGCAGACGCGATCTTGGTCTCCCAGGTCGTCACCCAGCGCGATGCCCACCTGCACAACACCAAGGAGATGTCGGCCGCGTTCCGCGAGTCCTTCCCGGCAGAGCGTCGCCCGCTGATGGTCGTCGGCGGGCCCCGGTTCGACGAGTCGATGACCGAAGAGCTCGGCGTGGACCGGATCTTCGTCCGGGGAACCACGCCGGGCGAAGTCGCCAGCTACCTGGTCGACGAGCTGGTCACGAAGAGGCGGCAGGTCTCCACCTCTGGAGCACAGGCGTCGTGAGCGATCATGCCGACCACCGGTTGGGGCTGACGGTGACCCACCGCAGGTACGTTCCCTACTCCCATGCCCACTACGCGGGGAACCTGGTCGACGGGGCCTACTCTCTCGGCCTGTTCGGGGACGCCGCCACCGAGGTCTGCATCCGCACCGACGGCGACGAGGGGCTGTTCGCCTCCTACTCCGAGGTGCAGTTCCAGGCCGCGGTCCGCGCAGGGGACCTGCTGGAGGTCCGCGCGGAGGTCGTGCGTGTCGGTCGCCGGTCGCGAACGATCGAGTTCACCGCGACCGTCGTGGGACGAGGCCGACCTGCAGCCGACGGATCAGCCGGGTCGTCCGCAGCCATGCTCGAGGAGCCGATCGTGGCGACCAGGGCCACCGGGACCGTCGTCGTACCGTAGCCGCGGCACGGTCCGGCGTGTCGGAACGAACACGCCGGACCAGGAAAAAAATCCGGCAGTGAATCCGGCGTTGGACGGACCCTCGCTGACCTGCGGCTTCCCGGAAATCGGCTGGTCACCGCCTGGTTGACAGGCGTCGCCCGGGGTGGGCAACGTAGCGTCTCGTACCACCAAGCAGGCCGCTCCAGCGTGCTGACGTCCAGGTGGCCGCGTGACCAGGTCGGGTACCACGAACCTAGGCTGACGCGGTTCCCGGAGGTCGGCGCTGCTCCAGCGGGGTGGGACGCGGAACAGAGCTCGGTGCCCAGTAGACAACGGGCTCGCCTCCTGAAGCCATCGGGAGCGGGCTCGGTCCGAAGGGTCCGGGCTCTTTTCGCGTTGCCGGATAGGTTGTCGCCATGCTCGCTGCTCGCCTGCTCCTCGCCGTCGCCGCCGGCCTGGTGGCGGGCATCGCGTTCGAGCCGCTGGCCCTCGCCTACGCGCTGCCGGTGGCGGTTGCGCTGCTCACCGCGGCCTGCCACGGGCTCGGGCCCGGCCGCGGGTTCCTGGCCGGCAGCTGCTTCGGGATCAGCTTCATGCTGGTGCTCCTGCCCTGGCTGCAGGTGATCGGCACCGACGCCTGGATCGGGCTGTCGGTCCTCCAAGGCCTTTTCTACGGGCTGCTCGGTATGGCCACATCAGCGGTCGTCCGGTTGCCGTGGTGGCCGCTGTGGGCCGCTGCCGCCTGGACAGGGGTCGAGCTGTTGCGGGGGACGGTGCCGTTCGGCGGCTTCCCTTGGGGCCGGCTCTCGTTCGCCACCGTGGACACGCCATTCGCGCCGCTGTTCGCCACCGTCGGGGCGGCAGGGGTGAGCTTCGCCGTGGCACTGGTCGGAGTCGTGTTGGCGTGGGCGGTGCTGCGGCTGCGGCAGGCCCCGGTGCGCGCAGTGGGGGCGGTCGTGGCCACCGTGGCCCTGGTCGCGCTCGCCTCGGTCACCGCGCCGGTCACTGGGCAGGGTGACGAGGCCGGTGACGAGGCCGGTGAGGAGCCGGCGACACTGACCGTCGCTGCGGTGCAGGGCGACGTGCCCGGCGTGGGGATGAACGCGTTCGCCGAACGGCGGGCGGTGCTGGACAACCACGTGGCCGCGACGCGTCGCCTCGCGACGCGGATCAGGTCGGGCGAGGTGACCAGGCCCGCGTTCGTGGTCTGGCCGGAGAACTCCACCGACATCGACCCGTTCCAGGACCCGACCGTCTACGACGACATCCAGGCAGCCGTGGACGCCGTCGGTGTCCCGATCCTGGTCGGCGCCCTCGTCGACGGGCCCGAGCCTGACGAGGTGCTCAACCAGGGCATCGTCTGGGAGCCGTCCCGGGGACCGGTGCAGCGCTACTCCAAGAACCATCCGGTCCCATTCGGCGAGTACATCCCCTTCCGGGACCAGATCGCCCAGTTGGTCACCCGGCTCGACCAGATCCCGCGGGACATGCGGCCCGGTCGCCGGCCCGGCCTGCTGGACCTGGGCGGCACCCCGGTCGGTGACCTCATCTGTTTCGAGGTCGCCTACGACGACCTGCTCCGCGGTGTCGTTCGGGGTGGGGCCGAGATGGTCGTCGTGCAGACCAACAACGCTACCTACATGGGCACCGGCCAGATCGAGCAGCAGTTCGCCATCACCCGGCTTCGCGCGATCGAGACCGGCAAGACGGTCGTGGTCGCGGCCACCAACGGGGTCTCCGGCGTGGTGAACCCCGATGGGGAGGTCACCGCGCGGGCTCCGGTGCGCACCCAGCAGGTGCTGGTCGAGTCGGTGTCGCCGACCCGAGGGGTCACGACGGGCATTCGGTTCGGCGCGTGGATCGAGCTCGGGCTGGCGGTGGTCGCGGCGCTCGCGCTGTTCGCGGCGCTGGTGCTGCGGCGCCGCGACCGGCGGCCGCCGTCGGTCGATCGCGCAGAGGCCTCGATCGCGTCACGGACGCCGGTGCGCACCGGATGAGCGCAGAGGACCTCGGCCGGGTGGTGGTCGTCGTTCCGACCTACAACGAGGCGGAGAACCTCGGCTGGGTCGTCGAGCGACTGCGCAGGGCGGTGCCCGAGGTCGACGTACTCGTGGTCGACGACGCTTCGCCGGACGGCACCGGTGCCCTCGCCGACAAACTGGCCGTGGCGGACCCCCAGGTGCAGGTCGTGCACCGGGCCGAGAAGGCGGGTCTCGGGGCGGCCTACCTGCACGGTTTCCGGGTCGCCCTGCAGCGCGGCTACGACGTGGTCGGGGAGATGGACGCCGACGGATCGCACCAGCCGGAGCAGCTGCACCGGCTGTTGAACGCGCTGCAGCACGCCGACCTGGTGATCGGCTCGCGATGGGTGCCGGGTGGGTCGGTGGCCAACTGGCCGCGGTGGCGCGAGATGCTCTCCCGCGCCGGGAACCGCTACACGCGCTCGCTGCTCGGGATCGCGGTGCGCGACGTCACCGGCGGCTACCGGCTCTTCCGACGTCGCACGCTCGAGGCGATCGACCTGACGCAGGTCGAGTCGATGGGCTACTGCTTCCAGGCAGACCTGGCGTGGCGGACGGTCCAAGCGGGGCTGCGGGTGCGCGAGGTCCCGATCGAGTTCGTCGAGCGGGTGCGGGGGGAGTCCAAGATGAGCCCCGACATCGCCGTGGAGTCGCTGCGCCGGATCACCACCTGGGGTCTGCAGGAACGCCGCGGCCGGCTGGGCCGGGTACTCTCGAAGAGTAGGCAGGACAGCACGTCGACGAGGTGAGGCAGATGAGGCACAGGGTTCCGTGGCAGGTCCTCGTCGTCGCCTTCGTCGTGCTCCCGCTGGTCGAGATCTACCTGCTGATCCAGGTGGGCCAGGTGATCGGCGCCTGGTGGACGGTGCTGCTGCTGATCGCGGTCAGCGTCTTGGGCAGCTACCTGATCAAGCACGAGGGTGCCCGTGCCTGGCAGGCTCTACAGGCGGCGTTGCGCACTCATCGGATGCCGGCGCGCGAGCTCGCCGACGGTGCCTTGATCCTCATCGGCGGCACCCTGCTGCTCACCCCAGGTTTCCTGACCGACGCGCTGGGCCTGTTCTTCATCTTGCCCTTCACCCGCCCGGTTGCCCGTCGGCTGCTGACCGGCTTCATCACCCGGCGGTTCCTGAGCGCAGCGAGCCGTCCCGCCGGTGACGCGAGCCGCCCAGGCGGCCGTGCAGGCGGCGGGGTAGGTGGCCAGGGCGAGGCACGACAAAGCCCCGGACCCGGGTCGGTGGTCCGGGGCGAGGTCGTCGACTAGCTCGGCCGGGGAGGCCTGCGATGGGCGCTCAGGCGCTCTTCTTGGCCTTCGACTTCGAGCGGGTCCGGTGCAGGTGTGCCGGCCCGATCTCCCCGCCACGCAGCAGGTCGAGGCGCTCGGACAAGATGTCTTCGAGCTCCTTGATCGAGCGGCGCTCCAAGAGCATGTCCCAGTGGGTGCGCACCGGCTTGTCGACCTTGGCCTCGGGCTGGGTGACGTCGGTCGCCAGCGCCTCGGCGCCGCAGCGCGGGCACTCCCACACCGGCGGGATCTCGGCCTCCGCGGACATCGGGATCTCGAACTCGTGGCCCTGCGCGCACACGTAGCCCACCTGCTGGCGGGCGGCGAACTCGATTCCGCGTTCGTCCTCGAAGCTCTGGCCTCCGAGCCGGGCGCCGCGTAGTGTCCGCTCTCCCATGAGCCACCTCCTGGCTGTGGATTTGCACGTCTAGACAGTCAACGAGCGACAGGTGAGAGCCATTCCCGGGACGTGCGACCGATTCCGATGGCCCGACCCTTACGTAATACCCAAAAAACGGCTGCTCCACACTCGCCGTACTGACCCTTGTTCGCACTCCCACCCCGGTTGGGATTGGCCCCCGCCCGTGAGATGGGCCCCGTGCCCGTCGAGATGGGCCCCGTGCCCGTCGAGATGGGCCCCGTGCCAGTGGCGGGGGCAGTCGAGAGGTGGCCGACCGCGCTCAGTGGACGGACGCCGCGCGGTTGCCGGCCTCGCGGATGCCCCGCGCGGTGTCCACCCGTAGCAGGATCGCGCCGCCGACGGCGAAGAAGACGATCAGGGCGAAGATCGCCGGGCGGTAGGAGTCGGTCAGCTGGTAGACCAGCCCGAACACCAGGGTGCCGAACCAGCTCGTGCCGCGCTCCATCGCGTGGTAGAAGCTGAAGAACTCCGCCTCCTTACCCGCCGGAATCAACAGGCTGAAGTACGACCGCGCCAGGGCCTGGGTGCCGCCGAGCACGACGCCGATCGCCGCGGCAAGCAGCAGGAACGGCGCCAGCTGCTGCTTCGGCAGGAACAGCGCAGCGGTGACGATCAGCATCCAGATCCCCAACCCGGCCAGGATCACCGGCTTCGCGCCGAAACGCCCGGCCGCTCTGCCGAAGAGGACGGCGCCGACGACCGCGACGAACTGGACCAGAAGGTACGTCGCGAGCACCGTGCCGGTCTCGAACCCGAGCTCCTGGACGCCGAAGATCGAGGCGGAGGCGATCACGGTCTGGATGCCGTCGTTGAAGAAGAGGTAGGCGAGCAGGAAGGTGAGCGCCACGGGGTACGAGCGCAGGCTACGAAGTGTCGCCCAGAGCTGGCCGAAGCTGCGCGAGAGGTAACCTCCGCCTTCAGCGACCACGCCCCGCGGTGGGTGGTTCCTCAGCCCCAGGAAGGGGACGAACGTGAAGCCGGCCCACCACACGGCGGCCGAGAGCATGCTGACCCGGACCGCCAGCGCCTCGCTCATGCCGAAGCTCGCCGAGTAGTTGACCAGCACGAAGTTCGCGGCCAGCAGCAGCCCGCCGCCGGCGTACCCGAACGCCCAGCCCCGTGAGGACACCCGGTCCCGTTCGCCCGGGTCGGCGACCAGGCACAAGATCGCGTCGTTGAACACCGCGGCTGCGCCGAAGAACAGGTTCGCCACGATGAAGGACACGACTCCGACCTGCCAGTCGTCGCCCTGGACGAAGAACAGCAGGGAAGCGGCACCAGCACCCGCCCACGCGAATCCCGCGAGCAGGTCCTTCTTGCGGGAGGTACGGTCGGCGACCGCTCCCAGCAGGGGGAGCAGCACCGCGGACAGGATCGTCGATGCGGTGACGACGAATGAGGGGAGCGCCCCTGGGGCGATGGAGAGCCCGAGTACGTCGATCCGGTCGGCCACCGCTGCCTTCTCAGCGACCGTGATCAGGTACGGCGCGAACAGGACACCGGCGATCGTCGTGCTGAAGGCCGAGTTGGCCCAGTCGTAGAAGTACCACGCGCGTTGCTCGCGCCGCCGGCCTCCGGAGACGGCCGGGGACAGGGCCATCCGGTCGCCGGCGGTCACCGCGGCCCCATCCACTGGCCGCGGGCGACGAGGACGTCGCGCAACAGGTCGGTGCGATCGGTGATCAGGCCGTCCACGCCCAGGTCGAGCAGCTCGTGCATCTCGTGCGGTTCGTCGACCGTCCACACGTGGACGTGCTGACCGCGGGCGTGTGCCCGCTCGACCAGCGCCGGGGTGACCACTCGGACCGGACCCCGCCGGTGCGGGATCTGCAGCGCGGCGACCGCGCTGTTGGTGAGGGCACCGACCACCCGCTCACCGGGAAGGAAGCGGAGTACGGCGACCTCGCGCGGGCTTGCGGCAGTTGCGACCGGCCTCGAGACCGCGGACCGGAACCTGCGCATCCGCCGCTCGGAGAACGAGCCGATGCAGACCCGGTCGTAGGCGTTGGCCGAGGCGAGCAGGTCGGCCAGCGGTCCTACTGCGGCCTCGGACTTGAGGTCGATGTTGAACCGGGCCTCAGGGAACTGCTCGAACAGCGAGCTCATCGTGGGAATCTGCTCACGGCCGCCGATCAACGCCTGCCTCACCTGGGCCTTGTCCAGCTCCGAGACCGGTCCGCGACTCTCGGTGAGCCGGTCGAGCACGGCGTCATGGAAGGCGAGCAGTGTCCCGTCCCGGGTCGCCCGCACGTCGGTCTCCAGGTAGCGGTACCCGAGGTCGAATGCGTGCTGGAAGGCAACCAGGGTGTTCTCCAGGCCCTCGAGATCGGGGTGGAACGACCCTCCGCGGTGGGCCATGGCCAGCACCGATCCTGGCTGGTCGAGGCCGGCGTCGAGGTAGGGATACCCGGTGCGTGGCCTGGTCACCTGTGCAGTATCGCGCGCCATGGTCCCATGTTGGCCGAAGGCGGGGCGGCGGCCATCCGCTTTGCTACTCAGTTGGCGCGACGGGCGTAGTAGCGTCAGCGCATGGACGCGATGACCTGTCCCAGGTGCGGATCGGCGATGGTCGGTCACCGGCGAGGCGGTGCGTCGGTGGCTCAGTGTGAGTCGTGCGAGGGGATCTTCTTAGAACGAGGCGACCTGGGAGACCTCGTCGAGGCAGAGAACGACTGGCATCAGCACAGCGGCCCGAAGACCGCCCCGCTGCCCCGGATCAGCGCGGAGATGACTGCTCCGCCGCCGGCCAGGCCTCAGGCCAGGTCGTACGTCGAGACGCTGTTCGGCGACTCCTAGGCGTCAGAGCCCCGTTCGCGGCGGCGTTAGGGTGCACTCCATGGAACCGCCGGTCTCGGAGCACGCAGCCTGGACCGTCGACCTCCGGGGACGCCTCGACGAGCTGATCGACGAGTACCGGACGGCGCTGCATGAGTGCGTCGACGGGTTGACCGAGGAGGAAGCCCGACTGCGTCTGGTGCCGTCGAAGACCACTCTGTTGGGGCTGCTCAAGCACGTCACCTACGTGGAGGGCGTCTGGTTCGACCAAGCGGTCTTCGGTCGGTCCACCGAGGAGATCGGCATCGCCAGCACACCTGACCGCTCCTTCACGCTCACCAAGTCCGACACCATCGCATCGGTGCAGGCCGGATACCGTCGCCGATGCGCGGCCTCGCGGCGGGCGATGGCAGAGCGAGGACTCGACGACGTGGTCGGCGGGCGAGGTGAGCGCGCGGTCTGGGCGCTCTACGTGCAGGTGCTGCGAGAGCTCGCCCAGCACGCCGGCCACGCGGACATCCTGCGCGAGCAGATACTGGCGGACCGCACCACCTAGAAACGCACCGCCACGCCGGGCTCCGCGGTGGCTAGATGTCGCGGAAGATCTCGATCCGCGCGCCGAGCGAGTTCAGCCGCTCGGCGAGGTCCTCGTACCCGCGGTTGATGACGTAGACCGAACGCAGCACCGAGGTACCTTTCGAGGCCAGCATCGCCAGCAGGATCACCACCGCTGGACGCAGCGCCGGTGGGCAGACGATCTCCGCGCCGGACCAGCGGGTGGGGCCCTCGATCATCACCCGGTGCGGGTCCAGGAGCTTGACCTGCGCACCGAGCTTGGTGAGGTCGGTCAGGTAGATGGCGCGGTTCTCATAGACCCAGTCGTGCAGCAGGGTCTGCCCCTGCGCAACGGCGGCGATGACCGCGAAGAACGGGAGGTTGTCGATGTTCAGCCCGGGGAACGGCATCGGGTGG
>CADCUJ010000108.1 GCA_902805855.1 uncultured Nocardioidaceae bacterium | reverse complement strand
CCTTGAAGTCCATGGACGTCCTCTTGTCGGGGTCAGCACTCCCAGAGTACCGGGCGGAAGGCGGTCGACCCGGCTAGTGACCGGCCGGAGCAGGTGGCTCGGGACGCGGCTCGGGCTCGTGGTCCTCGACGTAGATGTCGGGCTCGATGTAGATGACGCTCGCGACCGGCTCGACCTTGCGGATCGCCCGCTCGGCGTCGTCGATGCTGCGCGCCACGTCGGCCGCCGTCGATTCCCTCGCCACGCCCGCCTTCGCCACCACGAGCAACTCCTCCGGTCCGAGGTGCAGCGTCTTCATGTGGATGACCCGCTCGACGCCGAGGACCTCGAGGAGCGCCGCGGAGATCCTGCGCTGTGCGTCCGGGCTGGCCGCCTCACCCAGCAGCAGGCTCTTGGTCTCCAGGGCGAGGACCACCGCGACGACGACCAGCAGGACGCCGATCGCTGCGGTTCCGGCGACGTCCCAGTAGCCGTTGTCGGTCAGCAGCGAGAGGCTGACGCCGACCAGGGCGAACACCAGCCCGAGCAGCGCGGCCAGGTCCTCGAGCAAGATCACCGGCAGCTCAGGCGACTTGGCCCGGCGGACGAAGCTGGCCCAGGAGGAGCCGCCGCGGATCTTGTTGGACTCGATGATCGCCGTGCGGAACGAGAGGGTCTCCATGATGATCGCGCCCAGGAGCACCGCGATCGGCACCCATTGCCAGTTGCCCTCGCTCTGCGAATGACCGCCGTGCACCTCCTCGTACTTGTGGTAGGCCTCGTAGAGCGCGAACAGTCCGCCGACGGTGAACAGCACGATGGCGACGATGAACGCGTAGATGTAGCGCTCGCGGCCGTACCCGAACGGGTGCTCCGGTGAGGCCTCTCGCCGGGCCCGCTTGCCGCCTAGGAGCAGCAGACCCTGGTTGCCGGCGTCGGCCACAGAGTGGATCGACTCGGCCAGCATCGAGGAGAAGCCGGTGAGCAAGAAGGCCAGGAACTTCAGTAGGGCGATGCCGGAGTTCGCCAGCAGTGCTGCGATGACTGCTTTGGTGCCACCGTCGGCGGCCATGCCTGCCTCCGCCCGTCTCGTGTCGTCTCGTGTCGCTTCTGTCGTGTTGTCGCGAGGCCGACCCTAGCCTGAGGCCCGACCGAGCCCGACGCTCAGATAGGCCGCGGCGTAGGTGCCGGTGGCGAGAAGTGAGGCGTACCTGGCCACCTCGTCCGCAGCATCGCTGGCGACCGTCTCGACGCGCACCCCGTGCTGTCCCGCGGCGTGTATGAGCCGCCCGCGGTGCTCGCGGACCGAAGGGGCGTCGGATCCGTCGTCGAGGATCACCAGCATCGGCCGCGGGTCGGACCCGGCGGCCGCGTCCCCCGCCGGGTCCGCGAACGGGTCGGCGAACACGTCTCGGACGCCGGTCGCGGCGAGCACCGGCAGCAGGTGCTCGGCATCGGCGGCGAGGGCTGCGCGACCGCTGGATCGGCGCAGGCACTCGGCGACCCGTCGGGCAGCACGCGCCGCCAGCACCGAGCCGCCCCAGACCAGGGGTATCGAGTCGGCCAGCGCGATGGCGAGCAGCTTGCCGGGGTTCACCGACAGATCCTTGTGCGGCGAGCACTCAACGGCCACCTCGTCCAGGGCCGCGGCGACCACCTCGGCGTTCGTCGCGGGTCCGAGGTCGAGCCGGTCCAGGAAGTCCAGCATGACGACTGCCGCGGCCAGCTGGTCCCCGGAGGAGGCGGGCAGCACCGTCGAGTGCCGACCCGCCGCGTGCTCGGCGACCACCGACCGCGCTGGGCATGCCACCACCAGCTGGCAGCCACGGCGCACGGCTTCGGCGACCGCAGAAGCGGTCCCCGTGTCGCTGCCGGCGGGCGCGAGCACCAGGACCAGGTCCAGGGCGCCGGCCCAGCCGGGAAGGCTGGGACCCGGCCAGGCCACGAACGGCACCGGACACCACGGTTCGAGCACCGCCCGCAGCAGCCGCGAGTCCGGGCCCGCCGCGACGACAGCGCGCGGTCTGGCCTCGCCGCTGGCCGCCCTGACCGCGGACTCGACCGCCTCGGCGGCCTCGGCGGCCTCCCGACGGACCCGGGCCCCCGCCTCGGCCAGCGGCCGCAGCGTCGCGTCCACCTCGGCCAAGGCACGCTCGTCGTCGAGCCGAGAGTCGTCGAAGCCCCCCGCCATCAGTCTCCTTCGGGCTTGCGCGCCTCGTCCAGCAGCAGCACCGGGATGCCGTCTCGCACCGGGTAACCGAACCCGCACGAGACGCAGACCAGCTCCCGTGCCGCGAGCTCGACCCTCAGCTTCCCGTGACAGTTGGGGCACACGATGATCTCCAGCAGGGCGGGGTCGAGGCCCAGCAGGTCCCCGGTCACGACCCGGTCCTGATCGTGGCCAGGACGTCGTCGCGCACCTTCGCCATCGTGGCCTCGTTTTTGCCCTCGGCGTTCAGCCTCAGCAGCGGCTCGGTGTTGGAGGGACGGACGTTGAACCACCAGTCCTCGTGGAGGACGCTCAGACCGTCGAGGTGGTCGATGCTGACCCCCTCCGCGTCGGCGTACGCCTCCTCGACCCTGCGCATCACCGCTTCCTGGTCGTCGACCTCGGAGTTGATCTCGCCGGAGCCGACGAAGCGCGAGAACTCCGCCAGGAGCTCAGACATCGCCCGGTCGCTGCTGGCGAGCGCGTCCAGCGCATGCAGCGCCGCCAGCATCCCCGAGTCGGCCCGCCAGAAGTCGCGGAAGTAGAAGTGGCCCGAGTGCTCCCCGCCGAAGATGGCACCGGTCTGCGCCATCGTCGCCTTGATGAAGGAGTGGCCAACCCTGGTGCGCACCGGCCGGCCGCCACGCTCCTCGACGATCTCGGGCACCGCGCGTGAGGTGATCAGGTTGTGGATCACCGTGGCGCCGGGCTCCCGCTCGAGCTCGCGCGAGGCGATGAGGGCGGTGAGCACCGACGGGCTGACGACCTCGCCGCGCTCGTCGACCAGGAAGCAGCGGTCGGCGTCGCCGTCGAAGGCCAGCCCGATGTCGGCCTGCTCCTGTCGGACCCGGTCCTGGAGGTCGCGGATGTTCTCGGGCTCGATGGGGTTGGCCTCGTGGTGGGGGAAGGTGCCGTCGAGCTCGAAGTACATCGGGACCACCTCGACGTCGAGCCTGTCCAAGACGGCGGGCGCGGTGTGCCCGGCCATGCCGTTCCCGGCGTCCACCACGACCTTCACCCGCCGGCCGGTGACCGGCACCAGCGCGAGGAGGTAGTCCGCGTAGTCGGCCAGTACGTCGGCCTCGCTCACCGACCCGGGAGTCGCAGCCGGTTCCAGCTCACCGGAGACCGCCAGGTCCCTGATCTCGGCCAGTCCGGTGTCCAGCCCGATCGGCACGGCGTTGGCGCGGCACAGCTTGATCCCGTTGTAGCGGGCGGGGTTGTGACTGGCGGTGAACATGGCGCCGGGGATGCCCAGCCGTCCGGAGGCGAAGTACAGCTGGTCTGTCGAGGCCAGCCCGATCAGCGTCACGTCGGCGCCCGCGGTCCTCGCTCCGTCGGCGAAGGCGCGGACCAGGTCGGGCGAGGAGGGCCGCATGTCGTGGCCGACGACGATCGATCCGCCGGCGACGTCGCAGACCTGCACGAACGCAGCCCCGACAGCGCGGGAGAGGTCGGCGTCGAGCTCGTCCGGAACCAGGCCGCGGATGTCGTAGGCCTTGAAGATCCCCGCGGGAACCGGGCGGGACGTGCGCGGAGACGTCGGCGGGGGCATGGGGGAACCCTACCGGCGGGGACTCCGCGGGAACCCTCCGTGGCCCGAGTTCAGGGGTCGGGCGTGGGCACCGATCGCAGATGGCCCCGGCGACCGATTCCGGACCCCCCGGCTGTGTCCTCCGCCGGCCACGCGTCGGTCGGCCGCGCCGCGTCCCGGACGGCGTCGGCCAGCGCGAGCAGGTCGTCGCCTGAGGGACGGGCCGCGTCGGGCTGAGCGGCCAGGCGCAGCACCTCCCAGCCACGCGGCGCGCTGAGCCGCTCGCTGTGCGCATCGCACAGGTCGTAGGCGTGTGGCTCGGCGAACATCGCCAGCGGCCCGAGCACCGCGGTCTGGTCCGAGTAGACGTAGGTCAAGGTGGCCACCGCGGAGCGCACGCACGCAGTGCGGGAACAGCGGCGGCCGGGACTCACGCCGCTGACCGTACCCGTTGCGCCCCGGCCCGCCGACTAGGCTCGCGGCGTGAGCATGACCGACGGCGGCTCCCCTGCGCGCACGGGCCGCAGCAGAGACCGCCGCGGCCGTGGCCTGCGCGGCCCGGGCGTCCTTCCGGGGCCGTACTCACCGTCCGGAGTGCCGTCACGGCGCAGCGCCAGGGCGGACTTCGACGCGGTCGTGCTCGGGGTGGTGCGCCGCCTGGACCGCCGCTGGCACGACGAGCTCGGCCTCATCGAGTTCGCGGTGGAGGAGACGCCGCTGGTGCCCGACGACTGGCGGGCGCAGACCGTGCCGCTGGCCTCAGTGGTGCGCGGCTCGGGTGGCACGCCGACTCGCCTGGTGGTGTTCCGACGACCCATCGAGGTCCGCTGTGAAGGCCGGGCCGAGCTCTCCGCGATGGTGCTGACCGTGCTCGTCGAGCAGGTCTCCGAGCTGCTGGGTCGCACTCCGGAGGAGATCGACCCGGGCTACGACCCCGACTGACCGGGTCGGCCCGCGCTCAGACGGCGCGCTTCTTCAGCTTGCGGCGCTCCCGCTCGGAGAGGCCACCCCAGATGCCGAACCGCTCGTCGTTCGCCAAGGCGTACTCCAGGCACTCCCCCCGCACGTCGCAGGTCAGGCAGACCCGCTTGGCCTCCCTGGTCGAGCCACCCTTCTCCGGGAAGAAGGCCTCCGGATCGGTCTGCGCGCACAGGGCGCGCTCCTGCCAACCCAGTTCCTCTGCTTCTCCGTCGAGCACATAGAGCTCACGCACGGCTTTCGCCCTTTCGACCCGTGAGACCCTTGCGGGCCCCCATTTGATACTGCTTGTGGCTAGACGCTAGCGGCGATCAGTCCGGAATGTGACCGAAATGAAAAACACTGCTGTAATTACAGGCCTGTCGAAGCAAGAAAGTCAACCCCGGATCTGATATGGACCCCCTCAGCTCGGCGGCGCGGCCACGCCAAAGTGACCAGAGTGACTCAGGTGACCGGAGTGACGAAGGCCACCTGGAGACGGACTCAGTGGGGGACTCGCAGGCACGGCGGCAGCCTTCCGGGGCCCAGGCAGCGCTACCCCCCCGGGTCACCGTGCTGTGCGGCGGTGTCGGTGGCGCTCGTTTCCTGCAGGGAGTGCTGCAGCTGACCTCCCCCTCCCCCCGTGGGGAACCGATCTCGCGAGTGACCGCGGTGGTGAACACCGCCGACGACCTGTGGCTGCACGGCCTCAAGGTGTGCCCGGACCTCGACACGGTGATGTACACCCTCGGCGGCGGCATCGACGCCGACCGCGGCTGGGGTCGCACCGAGGAGACCTGGCATGCCAAGCAGGAGCTGGCCCGGTACGGCGTCGAGCCCACCTGGTTCGGCCTCGGCGACAAGGACCTGGCCACCCACCTGGTCCGCACGCAGATGCTCGACGCCGGGTTCGGCCTGGCTGAGGTGACGGCCGCGCTGTGCCGGCGCTGGGAGCCGGGTGCGCGCCTCCTGCCGATGACCGAGGACCGGGTGGAGACCCACATCGTGATCGACGACGCCGACGAGCCCTCCGGCCGGCGAGCAGTTCACTTCCAGGAGTACTGGGTCAGGCTTCGCGCGGAGGTGCCCGCCCGAGCGGTCGTGGTGGTCGGCATCGAGAAGGCGGCGCCGGCTCCCGGCGTCGTCAAGGCGATCACCGACACCGACCTGGTGCTGGTCTCGCCGTCGAACCCGGTCGTGTCCATCGGCACGATCCTCGACGTGCCCGGGGTTGCTGAGGCCGTCCGGAGCACAGACGCGCCGGTGGTCGGCCTGTCCCCGATCGTCGCCGGGTCCCCTGTCCGCGGCATGGCCGCTCAGATGCTGGCCGCGGTCGGTGTCGCCACCAGCGCCGCTGCGGTCGCCGAGCACTACGGTGCCCGCACCGGCGGTGGGATCCTCGACTGTTGGCTGGTCGACTCCGCGGACCGTGACAGCGTCGAGCAGGTGCGGCGGGCTGGGATCGGCTGCCGCGCCGTCCCGTTGATGATGACCGACGCGCGAGCCACCGCGGAGATGGTGCGGGCGGCCTACGCACTTGCTCTGGAGGCGGGCCGATGAGCGCACCGGCCGACTCCGTGAGCGTGCTTCCGGTGACCGGCCTCGGCGAGATCCGGGCCGGTGACGACCTGCCGATGCTCCTGCGCGGATCGGCAACCCTCACCGACGGCGACATCCTGGTGGTCACCAGCAAGGTGGTCAGCAAGGCGGAGGGCCGGGTGCTGGAGGCTGTCCGGGAGGCCGTGCTCGAGGACGAGACGGACCGCGTCCTCGCCCGTCGGGGAGGTACCGCCATCGTCCGGACGCGGCAGGGCCTGGTGCTCGCGGCCGCGGGGATCGACGCTTCGAACACCGAGCCCGGCACCATCGTGCTCCTGCCGGTCGACCCGGACGCGTCGGCCCGGGCCCTGCGGACCGGCATCGGCGCCGATGCCGGTCCGAACGTCGCGGTCGTGGTCAGCGACACCCTCGGCAGGCCCTGGCGCAACGGCCAGACCGACATGGCGATCGGTGCCGCCGGTATCGAGGTCCTGCAGCGGCTCGGCGGGACACCCGACGGGTACGGCAACCACCTCGAGGTCACCGAACCGGCGATCGCCGACGAGATCGCCTCGGCCGCCGACCTGGTCAAGGGCAAGCTCAGCCGCTCGCCGGCCGCCGTGCTGCGTGGGCTGGGCCACCTGGTCAACCCTCCTGGGGACCACGGCTCCGGAGCGCAGGCCCTGGTCCGTGACGAGCGCAGCGACATGTTCGGCCACGGAGCCCGAGAGGCGGTGCTCCGCGCCCTGGGACAGCAGTGGTCGGACCTGCGCGGCTTCGGGCGGGCGGCCGCGGCCCCGGAGCTGGTGGAAACCCTGCGCGGGCTGAGCCCACTGGCGGAGTTCGACCAGCCTGGGTCCGGGGGCACCGTCGACGTACTCCTGCCCACGGGTCCCGAACCCGATGCCCAACGGCGTCTGGGAGCCGACGAAGCGCGGTTGTCGGCCGCCGCGTTCGCCCTGGGTTGGCTTTCAGCGGGCAGGACGGAGCCGGAGGAGCCGGCCGGCGTGCGGCTCCGGTTCGCTCCGCACACTCCGTAGACTGCCCCCCGAGCATCCGAGCCAGGGGAGAGCCTGACACGTGGGCAAGTCGAGCAAGGCAAGCAGGAGCGAGGCCAAAGACCGCCGCGCCGTCGTGGAGCAGATGCGGCGCGAGCAACAGCGCGCCGAGAAGAAGCGGACCTACGCCATCGTCGGTGCTTGCGCCGTCGTCGGCCTGGCGATCATCGGTGCCGGCCTCTACCCGGTCATCCAGCAGAACCGTGCCGCGGCCGGTGACCTCGAGACGCTCGGCGTGCCGGCTTCCCAGGCGGGCTGCGACGACCCGGTCACCGAGCCTGCGACCGGCAGCGCCAACCACCGTCCCGAGGGAGAGCGGATCTTCTACGACAACGCGCCGCCGGCATTCGGCCCTCACTACGCCTCCACGGCGCCCATGTCGCGCAAGTTCTACACCGCGGACGACCGACCCGAGCTCGAGTACCTGGTGCACAACCTCGAGCACGGCTACAACATCGTCTGGTACGACGAGACGGTCGCCGAGGACGACGAGATGCTCAACCAGCTGCGAGCGATCTCGACGAAGTTCCCTGGTGCCTCCGACCCGCGGAACAAGTTCATCGTGGCGCCGTGGACCGCAGACGACGGCAAGCCCTTCCCGGACGGCAAGCACGTGGCCATCAGTCACTGGTCGGTCGGCGGCGATGCCGCGGAAGGCACCAGCAACCAACGGGGTGTGTGGACCTACTGCGAGAAGCCGAGCGGCGAGGCGGTGGCCGACTTCGTCGAGGAGTACCCCTACACCGACTCGCCCGAGCCGAACGCGATCTGACCCGCGACGCCCCCGCAGTCGATCCGCTCTGCCTGCAGCCGGGCACCGGGGGGCACCTGTGACTGGTCACCCATCGCGACGTCGAGCAGCACTGCGCCGTTGCCGACCACCGCGCCGGGGCCGACGACCGAGTCCGTCACCTGGGTGTCGTCACCGACGACGGCGCCAGCCATGACGACACTGCCCGAGACCAGGGCGTGCTGCCCGACCCTTGCTCCGGCGGCGACGACCGAACCACCGTTCACCACCGCTGAGGCGGCCAGCGCGACGCCGGTCCCGATGCTCGCGCCCGAGGGTTCCGCGTCCACCGCGGGACTGGTGGCCACGCCGAGCACCAGGTCCTTCGAGGCGGCGACCAGCGCCTGTGGGGTGCCCACGTCACGCCAGTACCCGTTGTCCAGGTGGCCGACGAGCACGCGGCCGGCAGCGACGAGCCCCGGAAACGTCTCGCGCTCCACCGAGACCGCACGGCCCGCCGGGATCAGGTCGATCAGACGCCTTCGGAAGATGTAGCACCCGGCGTTGACCTGGTCGGTCACCGGTGACGACGACTTCTCCTCGAAGGCCACCACCCGCCCGCGAGCGTCGGTCGAGACGCACCCGTACGCCGTCGCGTCGGCGACCTTGACCAGGTGCAGGGAGACGTCCACCTGACGACCGTCACGTGGCCGCTCGAAGTCGCCGAGCTGAGCCGCGATGTCATGGTCGGAGAGGATGTCGCCGTTGAGGACGACGACCGCTGTGTCGGAGTCCGTTGCCAGCGCCGCCGCAGCGTTGCGGATCGCCCCCGCGGTGCCCAACGGCTCGGCCTCCGTCACGTAGTCCAGGCGGACACCCCAGCGGCTCCCGTCGCCGAGCACCGGGGCGAACGCGTCAGCGTGGTAGGCGGTGGCCACGACGACGTGCTCGATCCCGACCTCGGCGAGCCGGGCGATCTGGTGCTCCAGGAAGGGCACCCCGCCGACGTTGAGCAGGTGCTTCGGGCCTCGGGTGGTCAATGGCTGCATCCGAGTCCCGAGACCACCGGCGATGACCACCGCAGAGGCTGGCCGAAGCTTCCCGTCCACCTCGCGCATCCTGCCAGGTTCGTAGAGTGCGCCTGGTGATCCCCTCGACCTTCCCTCAGCTGCTGTCCCGCCTGCTCCACTCCGACGCGGCTCGCCCGCGCGTGACGTTCTACGACGACGCTGGTGGTGAGCGAGTCGAGCTGTCCGGGGCGACCTATGCGAACTGGGTCGCCAAGACCGCGGGGCTGCTGCAAGACGAGCTCGACGCGGAGCGTGGCGACCTGGTGCTGCTCGACCTGCCGACGCACTGGCTCGGCGCGGTGTGGCTGGGTGCCTCCTGGGCCGCCGGTCTGTGCGTGACCGCGGACCGTGAGCTCGCCGGGGAAGCCGCGGTGGTCGTCTGCGGCCCCGACCGGGTGGCGGAGTACGCGCCACTGGCGGCGGACCGACCGGTCGTCGGGCTCTCGCTGCGCCCTCTCGGCGGCCGCTTCGTCGAGCCGCTGCCGAGCGGTGTCGTCGACTACGGGGCGGTGGTCCTTGCCCAGCCGGACTCCTTCGCCCCCGTCGACCCACCGGCGGCCGGTGACGCCGCCTGGCGCGAGGGCTCGGAACCGACGTCGCAGGAAGCCCTGATCGCCTCGGTCGCCGAGCACCCGCTGGTCGAGGTCGGTGGACGCCTGCTCACCGACTCGAACCCGACGCAGGTCGGGGGGCCGGCCACGCTGATCTCGCCCATGCTCCGAGACGGCGCCACCGTCTGGGTCGCCAACCCCGACGAGGCGCGGTGGCAGCACAGGTATGACGAGGAGCGCGCGACCAGCCAGCTGCGGGCGGCGTCGGGCCGCTGAGCCTCCAGCGGCCCGGGGGCTCAGCCCGCCAGGTCGTATCGGCCGAAGCCGTCGGCGATGAACCGGCGCGGGGCGAATCCTCGCTCAGTGCCCGGCATCAGCCACAGCCGGCCGGTGGCCTGCTCGCGGGCGATCAGGTCCCCGGTCTCGTCCCCGTTGGCATCTCCCACGTTGAGCATCCAGTCGTACCGGTCCGGTGAGCCTGCGCTCAGCCGGGAGGTGATCTCGGAGGCGGCGGGCGCACTGCTCCGGAAGCCAGAGCTTCCGTTGCCCGGGTAAACGCGCATCTCGCCTCCTCGGGGACGCCCGACCAGGTCCGGGTTGCCGTCCCCGGTGACGTCGCCCACCGGCGAGACCGAGCCGATCGAGCCCCAGCCGCTACCGGCCAGCACCGGCCGGCCGAAGTGGCCGGCGCCGTCGCCGCGACGCAGGTACATCCGCCCAGACTCTGCGGAGCGGGTCATCAGGTCCCCGCGCTCGTCGCGGTCCCAGTCACCGACGTTGAGCATCAGGTCGGCAGTCCCCAGCACGTCTCCGGTCGCATCGACCCCGGTGACGTTCTTTTGTCCGGTGTTGACGAGCCCGACCATCTCACCCGTTGCCTTCCGACCGACCAGGTCCGAGCGTTGGCTGCCGCCCACCTGGCCGGGGACGGTGAGCAGGTCGAGGTCCATGAACTCGCGGAACGGGCCGACCCGGCTCAGCAGACCGCCTCGCCCATCGCCGGGGTAGACGTAGGTCAGCTTCGACGCCGCGTTGCGGGCCACCAGGTCGCCCTCGCCGTCGTTGGTGAGATCTCCGACTCCGGTGACCAGGTCGAACACGTCCCAGTTCTGCGCGATCGCGGTGCCTCGACCCAGACCGTCGGCCGACATCGAGAACCTCGTCATGCCCCCGTCCCGGTCCCGGGCGACGAGCTCGAACCTGCCGTCCTCGTCGAGGTCGCCGACGCCCTGCGTCAGGTTGTAGGACCACTGCGAGGCGAGCAGACGCTTCGGCGCGAACCCGCCGTCGCCGTCCCCCGGGTAGAGGTACAGGCTCTTGGTCGAGGCGTTCCTGGCGACCAGGTCGTTGTTGCCGTCCCCGTCGAAGTCACGCACACCGGTCAGCTGGTCGGAGTCGGCGAAGCGGGTGGTGGTCGCCACAGCCGCACCGAAGCCGCCTCGGCCGTCGCCGGGGTAGATGCCGGTCGCCAGGCTGTCGGCGTTGCGGGCGACCATGTCGGCGACGCCGTCGCCGGTGAGGTCCCGGGTTCCGGTGACCAGGTCCATTTCGTCCCAGTGACGACCTGTGGACTCCGCGGGTCGGAAGGCAACCTGCCCTCCCGTACGGACCACGAACGACTGCTTCGAGGACCTCTCCCGCACGACGAGG
Source organism: uncultured Nocardioidaceae bacterium (assembly GCA_902805855.1). Lineage (GTDB taxonomy): Bacteria > Actinomycetota > Actinomycetes > Propionibacteriales > Nocardioidaceae > Nocardioides_C. The sequence continues at coordinate 3,358 of CADCUJ010000108.1, read as the reverse complement.
TCCGGCCAGGATGACCCGGAGAGGTCCGCGGAGCGCTCCGGGTCGACGGGGGGCGGCGCCGGCGGCGGTTCCGAGCTGCTGTCGGCCGTCTGGTGCTCACGAGCCAGGGTGCGGATCTTCGGCAGCTGCGCATACAGGTAGCGGCCCGGGCAGGCGGTCGACCCGGCGTCGCGGTGGCCGTTGATCGCCCGGAAGCTGCGTCCACCGAGGCTCTGGTTGGTGTCGGTGGCGCTGACCCCGTGCAGCGAGAGCTTCCACCCGAAGAGCCGGCCGTATGCCCGGAGCATGGCCGCGGGCGGCTGCGCCACGTCGAAGTTGCCCAGCGCCGACATCGCGAACGAGTACTCGTTGTAGCCCAGCGTGTGAGCACCCACGACGGGCCGGGCGACGCCGCCGTACCGCCCCTCCCAGATCCGACCGAACCGGTCGACGATGAAGTTGTAGCCGATGTCGCTCCAGCCCCTGCTCTGGGTGTGGTAGGCGTAGATGCCCCGGATCAGCGAGGGCACCTGCCCGGAGCTGTAGCCGTTCGCGTTCACGGTGTGGTGCACGAAGCCGGCGCGGATGGTGCCGTAACGCAGGGACCCGGGGTCCCGCAGCCGCTCGTCGGCTCCCCACTGGGCGCGGGAGTAGATCTTGGGACGCGCGACGGACCCGGCCGAGAGGGCCAGGTCGGCGTCACCTCCGCCACCGGAGCCGGACTGCTGCGCGGTGTCGATCGCCGGCCCTTCGACCGCGGTCGTGGCGGCGCCGGGATCCACCACCGAGAGCTGCATGTCCGCGGGCGCCTCACCCGAGGCCGTCACCACCTTGACCTGGACGCGCTCGACGTCCCCGACCACGATCGGCTCGGTGCCCGGACGCAGGTCGGCGGCCCACGCGCTCTCGGCACTCACCGGGTGCGGCGCGTGGTCATCGTGGTACTCCAGCTGCTCCCAGCCCGACCACGTGCGAGCGTCGCGGCTGCGCACCGAGACCGCGATCTCGTCGTCGCCAAGCGACTGCTCGGGCCCCCAAGTGACCCCCACGGTGGCGTAGCCGGTCACCGGCGCGGGGGCGCTGAGGGCGGCCAGTCGAGCTTTCAGGTTCTCCTGACCGGCGGCCTGATCCGTGACAGCATCGAGTCCGGCCGGGTCCACCCCGTCCACCGGCAGCTCGCTCACCTCTGGTTCCACCGGTTCGCCGGCCACCAGCGACGCGCCCGGCACCGCACCAGAAGGCGGCCCGCCGGGCTCGGGAGCCGCGATGTCGAGGGAGACCAGGCCGGCGGCCGGAACCGCGACGGCGAGAACCGTCCCGGCAGCCAGCAGCTGCTGGCAGAAGAGGACGAGACGGTTCTGGGTGGGCTGCATATCGGCGGACGCTCCAAGCGGCTAATTCACACGAGACGACAAATGTCACACTGGTCACAGATGCCCGCAACCGGTTCCGCGGAACTACAGATGTGTAGTTCGCGCGGCGGCCGTGCCTCAGATGTCGGCGCCGATCTCGTCGTCCTCGGGACGTGAGTCGCTGGCGTCGTACTTCAGGTAGTGGATGCCCTCGTCGACGGGCCCGTCGAACCCGAGCCGTCCACTCTCCAGCACCAGGGCACGGTCACACATCCGGCGCACCGAGCCGGGGCTGTGGCTGACGTAGAACAGGGTGCGGCCCTCGGCCTTGATCTCTGCCATCCGCTGAAGGCACTTCTTCTTGAACGGCTGGTCACCGACCGCGAGCACCTCGTCGGCGAGGAAGATGTCGGACTCGGCGAAGGCGGCCACCGCGAAGCCGAGCCGAGCGCTCATCCCCGACGAGTAGTGACCGGTCGGAGTGTCCAGGAACTTCCCCACGGCGGCGAAGTCGATGATCTGGTCGAACTTGCGCTTGGTCTCCGCCTCGCTCATGCCCAGGATCGCAGCGTTCAGGTACACGTTGTCGCGCCCGGTGAGCTGAGGGTGGAAACCGGCGCCCGCCGCGATCAGCCCGGCGACACGGCCGCGGGTGCGTACCGTGCCGCCGTCGGGCTGCATCACTCCGGAGATGAGCTTGAGCAAGGTGCTCTTCCCGGAGCCGTTGAGCCCCATCAGCCCGATGGCCTCCCCCTGTCGGACCGTGAAGGACACGTCGTCGACGGCGAGGAAGGTCTCGCCGAGCGGCTGCCGCCGCAGTGCCGCGATGGTGATCTGCTTGAGCGTGCGGTGGTACTGCATCGTGAAGCGCTTGGTGACTCCGGAGACGACGATCGACTCGGTGCCCATCTAGAGCCGCTCCGCGAACTTGCCCTCGAGCCGGGAGAAGACCCACTGGCTGAAGGCCAGGATCACCAGGCAGGCCGCGAGCACGATCAGGCCGCGGGTGAGCAGGTGGTCGGGCATCAGCGGGATCGGTGTCGTGTCCGGATCGGTGGTCGGGATCCAGAACAGCTGCTGGAACAACAGCACGCCGTTGGCGATCGGGTTGGCCAGGTAGACCTGCTCGATCCAGGTGCCCCCGACCAGGTCCGCGATCCGGTCGTAGGGGTAGATCATCGGGGCCGACCAGGTCACGAAGATGCCGACGGTCTGCACGATGTTGTGGAAGTCGCGGAAAAACACGTTGGCCGCGCTGAACAGCAGGGCGAGGGCCATCCCGAAGGTGGCGATGATCGCGAAGCCGAGAAGGCCGGCGCCGACATCGGCCAGCGTCGGGTCCCAGCCGGTGATCAGGACCGCGACGAGCAGGATCCCCAGCTGCGGGAGGGTGTGGTAGCCGGAGACCAGCATCGAGGCGACCGGGAACATCTCCCGCGGCATCGACAGCTTCTGGATCAACCCCCCGTTGCGCACGATGGAGCGGGTCCCGGCGCTGAACGTCTCGGTGAAGTAGTGCACCATCACCATCCCGGCGAAGATGTGCAGCGGGAAGTTCTGCACCCCGCGGTTCAGGCCGAGTACGTAGCCGACCACCAGGTAGTAGGCCAAGAACCGCACCAGCGGCTGCACGTAGGACCAGACCAGGCCGAGGAACGAGCCCTGGTACCTGGCCTGCAGCTCCTTCTTGACCAGCAGGCGCAGCAGGTACCGCTCCCGGAAGACGTTGTGCAGCCCGCCGTGGTCACCGGGAGCGACGAGCGGCTCGTCGGGGACGCGGTCGGGGTGCGCCGCCTGGGTCGTCGTCATGAGTACGGGTTACTCGTCGACGCCACCACTGACCAGACCTTGGCCGTCCGCGAAGTGCGGCACGAGCTTGTTCTCGAACATGGTGAGCGCGGAGCCGATGGCCATGTGCATGTCCAGGTACTTGTACGTGCCCAGCCGGCCGCCGAACAGCACGTTCGGCTCGTCCTTGGCCAGGTCGCGGTACTGCAGCAGCTTCGCGCGGTCCTCTGCGGTGTTGA
>CADCUJ010000107.1 GCA_902805855.1 uncultured Nocardioidaceae bacterium | reverse complement strand
CTACCTGATGAAGCAGGGCCTCGAGGGCGACCCGATGACCGACTCGATGGTCTCGCACTGGGACGCGTGCCTGGGCTGCATGGCGTGCGTGACCGCGTGCCCGTCGGGGGTGAAGTACGACCGGCTCATCGAGCAGACCCGCGCCCAGGTGGAGCGCAACCACGAGCGCAGTCGCAGGGACAGAGCCCTTCGCGGGCTGGTGTTCTCGTTGTTCCCCTACCCGAGGCGGCTGCGGCTGGTACGCGCGCCACTTCGGCTGCTGCAGCGCACCGGCCTGGACCGCCGGATGCGCAGCACCGGCCTGCTGGAGCGGATGTCGCCACAGCTGGCAGCCATGCAGAACCTGGCCCCGCGGCTGGGCCGGCCCGAGCGGCTGCCCAAGCGGATCCACGCGTCGGGCACCCGGCGGGCGACCGTCGGGCTGCTCACCGGATGCGTGCAGGGCGCGTTCTTCCCCGGCGTCAACGCGGCCACCGCACGCGTGCTGCAGGCCGAGGGCTGCGACGTCGTCGTGCCCAAGAGCCAGGGTTGCTGCGGTGCCCTCTCGGTGCACAACGGACGAGAGCCGGAGGCGCAGGGCTTCGCACGCAGAATCGTGGACGCGTTCGGGGCCGCGGACCTCGACTACGTCGTCGTCAACGCGGCGGGCTGCGGCTCCACCATGAAGGAGTACGCCGAGCTGCTCGCCGACGACCCGGCCTATGCCGAGCGCGCCGAGGCACTGGCGGCCAAGGTCAGGGACGTGTCCGAGATCCTCGTCGAGCTCGGGCCGGTCGCGAGGCGGCATCCGCTCGAGACGACGATCGCCTACCACGACGCGTGCCACCTCGCCCACGCCCAGGGGGTGCGTCAGCAGCCGCGCCAGCTGCTCCAGGCCATCCCTGGCCTGCAGCTGAGGGAGATCGCCGAGCCGGAGATCTGCTGCGGCTCGGCGGGGATCTACAACATCATGACTCCCGAGCCTGCGCGCGAGCTCGGCGACCGCAAGGCCGCCAACATCGTCGCCACCGGGGCGCAGGTGCTGGTCACCGCCAACCCGGGCTGCATCATGCAGGTGACCTCCGCGATCGAGCGCTCCGGGCACCCGATGGGGATGGCGCACACCGTAGAGGTGCTCGACGCGTCCATTCGCGGCCTTCCGGCTTCCACGCTGGGCCCGTCTGGGTCGCCGAGCGCCGAGGCGGATGCTCTGGACTCGAAGCGGGGGAGACTGTCGGTGCTGGGTCGTAGGTTCGTCTCATGGAGGAGATGACGCCGGTCGACGACCTCGATGCGGCTGCCGCGTGTGAAGCGGTGGCGACGACGCACCAGGCGTTGCTGGCCGCCGAGGCGCGGCTGCTGGCTCTGGCCGCGCACTGGGCCGACCTCCACAACGGTGACGCGCTGGATGCTGCAGGGCCTTCGGGTCCGGGGCGGGAGCGGGCTCGCCGGCTGGGCGCGGCGGGCACACCGCTCGTGCTGGAGTTCGCGACTGCGGAGTTCGGCGCCTTGCAGCAGCTGGGCTTCATCAGCGCCGACACGTTGATCCGGGACGCGCTGAACCTTCGACACCGGCACCCTTTGCTGTGGGCGGCGATCCAGGACGGGGAGGCCCGGGTGTGGAAGGGCAGGGAGGTGGCGCGGCTGGTCGCCGCCGCCGGTCTGTCGCTGGAGCAAGCGGCGTGGGTGGACGCGCAGACCACTACGTACCTGCCCACGTTGCCGTGGAGCCGGTTCCTGGACCTCGTCACCGCCAAGATCATCGAGGCAGACCCGGACGCAGCGGAGGCCCGGCGGGTGTCGGCCGAGCTTGACCGGTTCGTGCACACCGGCCAGTCCACCGAGTTCGGCCTCAAGGTGCTCGTCGCCAAGGCCGATGCGGGAGACGTGATCTTCTTCGTCGCCATGGCCGAGCGGATCGCCCAGATCCTGGCCGAGCGGGGCGACACGGACCCGGCCGGTGCCCGGCGCGCCAAGGCGATCGGCATCCTCGCCACCCCTGCCCGCGCTCTGAGGCTGCTTCAGGACCACGCCGAGCGGGACGTACATCCCGCCGACAACGACGCCGACGACCCGCTGTCCGGGCCGCAGTGCCCGAGCTGTGGCGGGACGGCGGATCGCGACCCCGGCAACGTGCTCGTCACGAAGGTCACGAAGCTGGATCCTGCGTCGCTGCTACCGCCGGCGACTCTCTACGTCCACCTGTCCGAGGAGTCCTTCCGACGCGACCGCCGCGGGGTTGCGCGAGTCGAGGGCGTCGGCCCGGTCACCGTCGAGCAGGCGGCACGGTTCCTCGGCCACCACAGGGTCACCATCAAACCGGTCCTGGACATCCCAGGCATGGCAGCGGTCGACTGCTACGAGGTCCCCGACCGGATCCGGGAGGCGGTCCACCTGCGGATGCCCGGCGACGCCTTCCCGTTCACCGGCGGCTTGACCCGACGACGAGACCTCGACCATCCGACGCCCTACCTGCCGGTCGACCGCGGCGGACCGCCCGGCCAGAGCGACCCGCACACCCTGGCCCCGCTGAACCGGCGCGGCCACCGGCTCAAGACCCACGGCCGATGGCGTGTCCGAGTCCCCAGACCGGGCAGCTACCTGTGGCGCTCGCCGCACGGCTGGCACTTCCTGGTCGACCCCGACGGCACCAAGGCACTCGGCGGCGGCCCGGCCGCGCAGGCGTTCTGGAAGACCAGCGGCCAGCCCGCCAGCCACCGGCCACCGGGAACCGCCTCACGCGTGGAGAGGTTCTTCGACGGCCGGATCATCGAGTTCCAGGCCGCCTGAGCCACCTGAGCCACTGGGCCGCCTGAGCCGCCTGAGCCACCCGTGCCGCGCCGGGGAGTCAGCGGCTCACGCCCAGCTCCGAGTAGCCCGGCTTGATGATGTCGTCGATGATCGCCAACCGCTGGTCGAAGGGCAGGAAGGCCGACTTCATCGCGTTGATCGTGAACCAGCGTAGGTCGCCCAGCCCATAGCCGAACGCGTCGACCAGAGCGAGCATCTCCTCGGTCATCGACGTCCCGCTCACCAGCCGGTTGTCGGTGTTCACCGTGACCCGGAAGCGCAGCCTGGTCAGCAGGCCGATCGGGTGCTCGGCCAGCGACGGGGCAGCACCGGTCTGCACGTTGGACGAGGGGCACATCTCCAGCGGGATCCGCTTGTCACGCACATAGGAGGCGAGGCGTCCCAGCTTGGGCGTCCCGTCGTTCGCAACGGTGATGTCGTCGATGATCCGCACACCGTGGCCGAGCCGGTCGGCGCCGCACCACTGGAGCGCCTGCCAGATCGACGCGATCCCGAAGCCCTCCCCCGCGTGGATCGTGAAGTGCGCGTTCTCCCGCTGCAGGTACTCGAACGCATCCAGGTGCCGGGTCGGCGGGTAGCCCGCCTCCGCCCCGGCGATGTCGAAGCCCAGTACGCCCTGGTCGCGGTAGGCCACAGTGAGCTCGGCGATCTCCCGCGAGCGCGCCTGGTGCCGCATCGCGGTCAGCAGCTGACGTACCACGATCGGCCGGCCCTCGCTCGCTGCCTGTGCCTCGCCCTCGGTGAACCCGTCGCGGACCGCTTCCACCACCTGGTCCAGAGCCAGTCCGTCGACCAGATGTTGCTCCGGGGCATAGCGCACCTCGGCATAGACGACTCCGTCGGCGGCCAGGTCCTCGACGCACTCGCGGGCGACGCGGCGCAGGTTCTGTGCGGACTGCATCACCGCAACGGTGTGCTCGAAGGTCTCGAGGTACCGCTCCAAGGAGCCCGAGCTCGCCGACTCCGCAAACCACGTGGCCAACGATTCCGCGTCGGAGGCCGGCAGCTCGTGCCCGGCCGCCGAGCCCAGCGCGAGCACGGTCTCCGGGCGCAGCCCTCCGTCCAGGTGGTCGTGCAGCAGGACCTTGGGCGCCCGCCGGATGGCGTCGTGCGAGGTCATGCAGTGGTCTCGTCGCGGTTCGCCGCCTCCGGAGAGAAGGCGGGCAGGCAGACGGCGACGTACTCGGTCTCCTCCTCGCCGGTGGAGTAGCGCACCCGCTCCCCCGCCCGGGTGAGCACCGCCTGCCCGGCAGGCACCCGGAGCGAGTCAACGCCGCCCTCCGGCGAGTCGACCTCGACGTGCACGGTCCCGCGCAGCACCAGGGTCACCTCGTCGAACGAAGGCGCCTGCGCCGGCTCGCTCCAGCCGCCGGGCGCGACCATGTGGGCCACCGAGACCGACTCGGTGCCGGTGGTGACCCGGCCGACGTACTCGTCGATGACCTTTCCCCCCGGCACCGGGATGCGGGTGGGGGCGGCGATAAGTTCGGGCATGGCGACATCCTCGCACCCGATCCGGAAGGCAGTGGACGCGATGCGCGTGATCACCTCGTTCGACGAGCTGACCAAGGCGGTCGGCGACGAGCTCGGCACCACCGAGTGGCTCGAGGTCACCCAGGAGCGGGTGGACGCCTTCGCGGAGGCAACCGGTGACCACCAGTGGATCCACGTCGACGTCGAGCGAGCCAGGAGTGGACCGTTCGGCGGGACGATCGCCCACGGCTACCTGACTCTCGCGCTCATCCCCCAGTTCATGCCGCAGCTGCTCAGTCTCGAGACACCCGGAGCCCGGCTGAACTACGGCGTCAACAAGGTGCGCTTCCCGAGCCCGGTCAAGGTCGGCGCGCGGGTCCGAGGCACGGCCACGATCGCCGATGTCAGCGACGTCCCGGCCGGCAAGCAGATGGTCACCCGATGGGTCATCGAGGTCGAGGGTGAGGACAAGCCGGCCTGCGTGGCCGAGACCGTGGTGCTCCTGCTCCAGTGACCGCGGGTGGCCGGCTGCTAGCTGCCCACCCGGTCCAGGACGAGGGGGGTCGGGTCGTACGCCGGGTCGCCGCTGGTGATCTCCACCGCTCCCTGAAGCGCGGCCACGGCCCGCTCGAACCGCTCCGGCTCGTCGGTGTGCAGGCTCAGCAGAGGCTGTCCCTTGGAGACGTCGTCCCCCGGCTTCGCGTGCATCTCGACCCCTGCTCCGGCCTGGACAGGGTCCTCCTTGCGCGCTCGTCCCGCACCGAGCCGCCACGCCGCGACACCGACCGCCAACGCGTCGAGCCGGGTGAGCACCCCTTCGCTCTCGGCGCTGACCACACTTCGCTCCCGCGCCCTCGGCAGCTCGGCCGAGGCGTCGCCCCCCTGCGCAGCGATCATCGCCCGCCACACGTCCATCGCCGATCCGTCGCGGAGCCGCTCGGCGGGGTCGGCGTCGACGCCGGCAGCCGACAGCATCTCCCCGGCCAGGGCCAGGGTCAGCTCGACGACGTCGTCCGGCCCGCCGCCGGCGAGCACCTCCACCGACTCGCGTACCTCCAGCGCGTTGCCCGCGGTCAGGCCCAGCGGGGTGGACATGTCGGTGACCAGCGCGACGGTGTGCAGGCCGGCGTCGTCGCCGAGCGCGACCATGGTCTCCGCGAGCTCGCGAGCCTGGTCGGCGTCCTTCATGAACGCGCCCGAGCCGACCTTCACATCGAGCACCAAGGCACCGGTACCCTCGGCGATCTTCTTGCTCATGATCGAGCTGGCGATCAGCGGGATCGCCTCGACGGTCGCGGTGACGTCGCGCAGCGCGTAGAGCTTCCTGTCCGCCGGCGCCAGCCCCGCCCCCGCTGCGCAGATCACCGCGCCTACCTCCTCGAGCTGGCGCATCATCGCCGCGTTGTCCAAGGACGCCTGCCACCCGGGGATGGACTCGAGCTTGTCGAGCGTGCCGCCGGTGTGCCCCAGACCGCGGCCGGAGAGCTGGGGCACCGCGACGCCGCAGGCCGCGACCAGTGGAGCAAGCGGCAGGGTGATCTTGTCGCCGACGCCGCCCGTGGAGTGCTTGTCGGCCGTCGGCCGCGACAGCGACCCGAAGTGCATCCGCTCCCCCGAGTCGATCATCGCCGTCGTCCACCGGGCGACCTCGCGCCGGCTCATCCCGTTCAGCAGGATCGCCATGGCGAGCGCGGACATCTGCTCCTCAGCCACCTCGCCCCGGGTGTAGGCGTCCACGACCCAGTCGATCTGGGAGTCGCTGAGCTCGCCGTGGTCACGCTTGGCGGCGATCACCTCCACGGCGTCGTGTCGCTGCGCCATCGCCTGCTCCTTCCGGTTGTCGCTTCGAGTGCCTTCGTGCGCGGGCCTCAGTCACCCACCCGCACCGACGTGTACCCCCTCAGCACGAACGTTCCTCGCGGCCTCGGCTCCGCCACCAGCCGCAAACGTGGAATCGTCTCGAGGAGATGACCGAGCGACTCCGCCAGCTCCATCCGCGCCAGCGGTGCGCCGAGACAGAAGTGCACGCCCGCCCCGAAGGCCAGGTGCGGGTTCGGGTCGCGGGTGGCGAGGAACGTGTCCGCGTCCGCGAAGACGGCCGGGTCCCGGTTGGCGGCACCGAGGAGCGCGGCAATCTTCTCTCCGCGCCGCACGGTGACCTCGCCGATCGCCACGTCCCCGGTCGCGGTGCGCTCGAACAGCTGTAGCGCGGAGTCGTAGCGCAGCATCTCCTCGACGCACGTGGCGACGTCTCTAGGCCCGACCTCGACGCGGTGCGCGAGCAGGGCAACCAGGCCGTTGCCGAACACGTTCACCGACGCTTCGTGCCCGGCGTTGAGCAGGAGGACGGCGGAGGCGACGACCTCGTCCTCGGTGAGCTGTCCGCCTCCGGCTTCGGGCTCGGCGGAGGAACCCGCAGCGACCAGGTCCGAGAGCAGGTCGTCGCGTGGGTGCTGCATCCGCTCCCGCGCGAGGTCCCGGATCGCCTCGGCGAACTCGGTGGCGGCGACGACGGCAGCATCCTCGACCTGCCTGCTCGGACTCGCCTCGTACATCCTCACGATCGCCTGTGACCACGATCGCAGCCGTGGCGTCAGCTCGACCGGGACGCCCAGCAGCTCGGCGATGACCAGGACGGGAAGCGGCTCGGCGTACTCCCCGATGACGTCGAAGTCGGACCGGTCGACCTCCCCGAGCAGCTGCGCGGCGAGGTCGCGAACGCGCGGACGCAACCGCTCGACGTGGCCTCGTGCGAACGCGCGGGTCACCAACCGCCGCAACCGGGTGTGGTCCGGTGGCTCGTTCTCCATCATCTGGTTGCGGTGCAGCAGGTTGAACGGCTCGAACCGCTCGACCGGCTCCCGGTCGCGCCACAGCCGGCCCAGCCGGCGATCGCGCAGCACCGCACTCGCCGACGCGTGGTCGAAGGTCAGCCACCGCGACGAGGGTTCGTGCCAGGCGACCGGGTTCCTGTGCCGCTCGATCGAGAAGTGCGGGTACGGGTCGGCGACCACCTCCGGCGAGGTCAGGTCAATCGAGGTCGAGCGCATCGGGTCCGAAGGCGTCCGGCAGGACGGCGGTCATCGGCCTGGGTCCGGTCGTGGTCATCAGCAGCAGCTCCTTGCCACCGTGCTCGAAAAGCAGCTGCCGGCACCTTCCGCAGGGCATGATCACCGCACCCTCACGGTTGACGCACACCACGTGCGTCAACCGGCCGCCGCCGGTGGCGTGCAGCTGTGAGACCAGCCCGCACTCGGCGCACAGACCGACGCCGTACGACGCGTTCTCCACGTTGCAGCCGACCACCACCCGGCCGTCGTCCACCGCGCCCGCAGCGCCGACCGAGTATCGGGAGTACGGGGCGTAGGCACGGGTCATCGCCTCGACAGCCTTCTGCTGCAGGGCGGCCCAGTCGAAGTCCGCGGTGTCCGCTGCGCCGGCCACGTCAACCAGCCGATCCCTTGCGATACCTCTGGCCGTCCGCGGCGGGCATGCGTAGTCGTTGCGATGCGAAGGCCAGCACCAGCAGGGTGACCACGTAGGGGGTCATCTGGCTGAAGTCGCCGGGCACAACGTCGGTGGCGAAGTAGACCGCTGCGATGCCCAGGGCGACCACGGCTGAGACCGCAGCCGCGGTCCGCTGCGCCTGTCGCCACTGCCACCCGGCGTAGGCCAGCAGCAGCAGGGTGACCGCCAGGAGCAGCGCGTGCACCGACGTGCCGCCTTGGCGCAGGCCGAGCGTCTCGGTGTAGCCGAAAAGGCCGGAGCCCATCAGCAGCCCGCCGGGCCGCCAGTTGCCGAAGATCATCGCGGCGAGGCCGATGTAGCCGCGACCGCCGGTCTGGCCGTCGCGGAAGTTCGACGAGGCGACCAGGGCCAGGAACCCTCCGGCCAGCCCGGCCAGCGCGCCCGAGGTCAGCACGGCGATGAACTTGTAGCGGTAAACGTTCACGCCGAGGGACTCGGCGGCCGCCGGGCTCTCCCCGCACGAGCGCAGACGCAGGCCGAAGGCAGTGCGCCACAGCACGACGTAGGTGAGCACCATGAACAGCAGCGCCAGCAGCACCAGGAAGGAGAGGTCGGTGACCAGGGCGCGCAGGATCGCGGCGATCTCCGAGACCAGGAAGAGGTCGCTGCGTTCGAGGTCGCCGAACGCGTCCGAGAGCGGTCCGATGCTGACTGAGCCGACGTCACCGAGCTTCGGCGACTGGGTCTGCCCGCCGCCGGGCAGTCCGGTGAAGGTCAGACCGGCGAGGTACTGCACGGCGCCGAGCGCGATGATGTTGACCGCGACCCCGGAGATGATGTGGTCGACACCGAAGACGACGGTGGCGGTGGCGTGCACCAGACCGCCGACGGCGCCGAGAGCCAGCGCTCCGAGCACGCCGGCCCACGGGCCGAAGTGGTAGCCGAAGATGCCCGCGCCGTAGGTGCCGAGGATCATCATCCCCTCGAGCCCGATGTTGACCACGCCGGCTCGCTCGGACCACAGTCCGCCGAGGCCGGCGAGCGCGATCGGCACCGTGGCGATCAAGGTGGCGCTCACCGTCCCCGAGGAGGTGAGGTCGTCCGCGCCGGTCACCACTTCGAGCAGCGCGAGCAGCAGCAGCGCCGCGGCAATCCCGAGGAGCGTCCACGACAGCCGACGGCGGCGGCGCTGCTGGGGGGTCCGCGCCCGCGCCCGTGACCGGGACTGGACCGTGCTCATGTGGTCACCCCCGCACGCTCGCCTTCGGGTCGTTCGAGGGCCTGTGCCACCCGCCGCTGCTCGACCCGCTGGCCGTATCTGCGGACCACCTCGTAGGAGATCACCACGGTCAGCACGATGATGCCTTGGGTGATCTTGACGATGTCCGGGGAGACGTCGACCAGGATCTGCAACGGGTTGGACTGCTCCTCGAGGTAGGCGAACAGCAAGGCACCGAGCGCGATGCCGACGGGATGGTTCCGGCCGAGCAGCGCGATCGCGATGCCGGCGAAGCCGATCCCGGACTGGAAGGTGGAGCCGTAGGTGTAGGCGCTGCCGAGCAGGATCGGGAGCCCAACTAGCCCGGCGACGCCACCGGAGAGAAGCATCGCGGTGACGATCATCCGCTTCACGTTGACGCCACTGGCCACCGCTGCCTCGGGGGACTGGCCGGTGGCGCGCAGGTCGAACCCGAAGCGGGTCCGGTTCAGCAGGAACCAGTAGCCCGCACCGCACAAGGCGGCGACCACCACGAAGCCGTAGATCTCACCGTTGACCTCCCCGAGCAGCGGCAGTCCCGGGACCCGGCTCTCCGCGGGGATCTCCCTGGTGCCGATGATGTTGCTGCCCTCCTCGCGCACCGCCACCCGGCGCAGCGAGTAGGCCACCAGCGAGGTGGCGATGAAGTTCAGCATGATCGTGGAGATCACCTCGCTCACCCCGCGGGATGCGCGAAGCACGCCGGCGATACCCGCCCACGCTGCGCCGACGAGGACCGCCGCGAGGACGGCGAGGACAGTGCCGAGGATGCCCGGCAGCCAGGCTTCCCCGGCGACGACCGCAGCGGCGAACGTGGCGACGCGGTACTGGCCGTCGACCCCGATGTTGAACAGGTTCATCCGGAAGCCGATGGCGACGGCGAGGGCCGAGAGGTAGTAGACGGTGGCGGCGTTGACGACGTTGACGACGTTGCGCGCCTCGGGCGGGGTGAGGATGGTCGACCAGACCTCACCGGTCGGGTCTCCGGCGATGATCAGCACCAGGCTGGTGAGCGCGAAGGCGGCGACCAGGGCGAGCGCGGGCGCCGCAACCGCGAGGAGCGGCTTGGTCAGTCGCTCGGTCATCGGCCGGTCTCCGCGTCCGGGCCGGCACCGGTCATCGCGGACCCGAGCTGCTGCGGGGTGACCTGGCTGGGGTCGAACTCGCTGACCAGCCGGCCTCGCAGGATCACGTTGATCCGGTCGGAGAGCCCGATCAGCTCGTCGAGGTCGGCCGAGATGAGCAGCACGGCCAGGCCCTCGCGGCGTGCGTCCTTGATGTGCCTCCAGATGGCCGCCTGCGCGCCGACATCGACACCGCGGGTGGGATGCGCCGCGATCAGCACCTGGGGCTTCCCGCTCATCTCCCGTCCGACGATCAGCTTCTGCTGGTTCCCACCGGAGAGAGCTCGGGCGAGGACGTCGGGTCCGGGGGTGCGCACGTCGTACTGCTCGATGATCCGCTCGGTGTCGCGGCGCGAGGCGGTCTTGTCGATCAGCATCCCGCGAGCGCTGGGTGGACGGGTCTGGTGGCCGAGAACCCTGTTCTCCCACAGCGGGGAGTCGAGGAGCAGACCGTGCCGGTGACGGTCCTCGGGGATGTAGCTGATGCCGCACTCGCGCCGAGCGCGGGTGGACAGGGCCGTCAGGTCACGCTCGCCGAGACGGACCGAGCCGGTGACACCGGGCCGCATGCCCATGATCGCCTCGACCAGCTCGGCCTGGCCGTTGCCCTCGACACCTGCGATGCCGAGCACCTCGCCACAGCGGATCTGGAGCGAGATGTCCTCCAGCAGCGGGCGGCCGTCGGCTGTGGGCAGGCTGACTCCGCTCACCGCCAGGAGCACCTCGTCGGTGACCGTCGAGGCCTCGGTCGTGGGCGAGGGCAGCTCGGAGCCGACCATCAGCTCGGCGAGCTGACGAGCGGTCACGTCGGCGGGGTCGACGGTCGCCACGGTGCTGCCCCGGCGCATGACCGTCACCTCGTCGGCGACGGAGAGCACCTCGTCGAGCTTGTGGGAGATGAAGAGCACCGCGAGCCCCTCTTCCTTGAGCTCGCGCAGGTTGGTGAACAGCTCTTCGACCTCCTGCGGGACCAGCACGGCCGTCGGCTCGTCCAGGATCACGATCTGGGCGCCGCGGTAGAGCACCTTGAGGATCTCGACTCGCTGACGCTCTCCCACACCGAGCCGTTCCACCAGCTGGTCGGGCTCGACGTGCAGGCCGTAGCTCTCGCAGATCCGCAGGACCTCCTTGCGCGCCGCATCCCCGATGCCGTGCCGGGACTCGGCGCCGAGCACGACGTTCTCCAGGACCGTCAGGTTGTCGGCCAGCATGAAGTGCTGGAACACCATCCCGACACCGGCCGAGATCGCGTCCGCGGGAGAGGACAGGTCCACCCGGGACCCGTCGATCTCGATCGTCCCCGAGTCGGGCTTCTGCACGCCGTACAGGATCTTCATCAGCGTCGACTTGCCGGCGCCGTTCTCACCGACGATCGCGTGGATGGCGCCGCGGCGTACCTCGAGGTTCACGTCGTCGTTGGCGACCACCCCGGGGAACTGCTTCCCGATGCCACTGAGCCGGACCGCGAGCTGCCCGGGCGGGGCGACTTGTGCTTGCGCCACGGCGGAAGCCCTCCTGATCTGTGCTGACCTGCCCGCGGGTCACATCGAGGTGGGTCAGGAGGTCGGGACCTTGATCTCCCCGTCGATGATCTGCTGCTTGAACTCCTCGAGCTGGTCGGTGATGTCGTCGACCTGTCCGCCGCTGGTGGAGTACCCGACTCCGTTCACGGACAGGTCGTAGCGAGTGACTCCGGACGGGACGTCTCCGGCCTCGACGTCAGTGAGGTACTCCTCCACCGCGACGTCGACGTTCTTGAGCATGGAGGTCAAGATGACGTCTTGCACGGAGGGGTCGGCTGTCTCGTACTGGTCGGAGTCGACCCCGATCGCCAGGTTGCCCGACTCGGAGGCCGCTTCGAACAGGCCACCGCCGGAGCCACCGGCCGCGTGGTAGACGATGTCGGCACCGTTGTCATACATGCCCTGAGCCGCGGTCTTGCCCTTGGCCGGGTCGTTGAAGCCGGAGAAGTCCGGCGGCTGGGTGAGGTACGTGGTGTCGATCTCGATGTCCGGCGTGACCTCCGTGGCGCCTGCCTTGAAGCCCGCCTCGAACTTCTTGATCAGCGGCACGTTGACGCCACCGATGAAGCCGATGTGGTCAGCCTTGGTCTTCAGCGCCGCCGCGGCGCCGACCAGGAAGGAACCCTCCTCCTCGGCGAAGACCAGGTTGGCGATGTTCTTCCCCGTGGCGACCTCGTCGTCGATGATCGCGAAGTTGACCTCCGGGTACTCCTTTGACACCTTCGCAACCGAGGGCGAGTACGCGAACCCGACGGCGATGATCGGGTCGACGCCCGCGTCGGCGAAGGTGCGCAGCCGCTCCTCGCGCTGGGTCTCCGCCTCGTCCAGGGCCGCCTCGGACTCCTGGCTCTCGAAGCCGAACTTCTCCACCGCCCGGTCCAGGCCGGCCGCCGCGGCGTCGTTGAAGGACTCATCCCCGCGCCCACCGACGTCGTAGGCCATGCCCACCTTGATGTCGGACTGCGCACCGCTGCCCGTCCCGTCACCGCCGTTCCCGGTGTCGGTCTCACCGCCTCCGCCGCAGGCAGACAGCACCAGGGCTGCGGTGGACAGTAACGCCGCCGTCTTGGTCATCCGACGCAAGATGGACCTCCTTGTTTCAGCGCACCCACGTCGGGCGCAAGATCGCCGGTCAGCCTAGTACCTTCCCGACGGTTTGCCGCCGCGGCGGGCGGATAGTCCAGAAGTTGTTATCGCTCGGTTACCCCAGGTCGTCCAGGGGCGAGGTCCCGAGCGCCTCGAGGGCGGCTGCGGCGAGCACCTTGGCGCCGAGCGTGATGGCGTCCTCGTCGATCCTCAGGTTCCCCTGGTGCAGGTCGTAGGTCGGTCCGCCCGGTGTCCTGGTGCCGAGCCGACCCATCGCTCCGGGGACCGACTCCAGGTACCACGCGAAGTCCTCCCCGCCGAGGCTCTGCGGGATCGAGACCGCGGCTCCCGGGCCGACGATCCCCTCGACGGCCCGGGTCAGCATGGCGGTCGAGCTGGGCGCGTTGACCACCGGGGGCACTCCTCTGACGTAGGTGACCTCCGCCTGGACTCCGTACGGCGCGACGATCTGCGCGATCAGGTCCCGGACCAGGCCCTCGGCCTCCGCCCAGGCCACCGCGTCGAGCATCCGCACGGTCCCCGACGCCTCGCCGCTGGCCGGGATCACGTTCCGCGCGGACCCGGAGCGGACCACGCCCCAGACCAGACTGGCCCCCGCTCGCGGGTCGAGCCGGCGCGACAGCGCCTGGGGCAGCTGGGTCAGCAGCTGTCCCATGGCATAGACCAGGTCCTCGGTGAGATGCGGTCGCGACGTGTGCCCCCCGCGGCCGGTGACCCGCAGGTGCAGCGCGTCCGCGGCACCGGTCAGCGGGCCCTCTCGCAGCCCGACACATCCCACGTCGAGCCCCGGGTCGCAGTGCAGACCGAAGACGTGGCCGACGCCCTCGAGCGCGTCCGCCGAGATCATCTCCAGTGCTCCTCCCGGCATCACCTCCTCGGCGGGCTGGAACAGCAGCCGGACCTGTCCGGGCAGCGGCGTCTGCTCGTCGAGCTCGGCCAGCGCCAGGCCGGCCCCGAGCAGCACCGCGGTGTGCACGTCGTGCCCGCACGCGTGTGCGACGCCCTTGGTGGCGCTGACCCAGGGGTCGTCGGTGAAGTCGTCGACCGGGAGCGCGTCGAGGTCCGCGCGGAGGGCGACCATCGGGGCGCCCTCGTCGTCACCGGACCGGCCGATCTGCGCGATCAAGCCCGTCTTGGGCAGCCGCTGCAGTCGGATCCGACTCTTCTCCAACCGCTCAGCGACCACGGCTGTGGTGCGCTCCTCCTGCCAGGCCAGCTCCGGGTGCGCATGCAGATCGCGACGGATCTCGACCAGCTCCTCGCCCAGGAGGTCGACAGACGCGCTGACATCGGAGAGGAGGGAGGAGGACACGACTCCCCAGGCTAGTCCATGGCTCAGAACGCGTCGGGCGGCACGTAGACCCCCCAGACGTCGCGCAGCGCGTTGCAGACCTCACCGACGGTCGCCCTCGCGCGTAGTGCCTCCTTCATGGGGAACAGCACGTTGTCCTCGCCCTTGGCCGCCTCGACCAGGGCGGCGAGCTGCTTGTTCACCTGCTCCTCGTCACGCTCGGCGCGCAGCCTCGCCAGCCGCTTGGCCTGCTGTTCCTCGATGGCCGGGTCGACGCGTAGCGGCTCGTACGGCTCGTCGTCGGCGCTGTGGAACCTGTTCAGGCCGACCACGACCCTGTTCCCGTCGTCGATGTCGCGGGCGATCTGGTACGCCGCCTTCTCGATCTCGTTCTTCTGGAAGCCTTGCTCGATCGCGTGCACGGCGCCGCCGAGATCCTCCACCTTCGCCATGAGTGTGCGAGCCTCCGACTCGAGGTCGTCGGTGAGCGACTCCATGGCATAGGAGCCGGCGAGCGGGTCGACGGTCTTCGTCACGTCGGTCTCGTGCGCGATGACCTGCTGGGTCCGCAGCGCCAGCCGGGCCGCCTTCTCGGTCGGCAGGGCGATGGCCTCGTCGTAGGAGTTGGTGTGCAGCGACTGGGTGCCGCCGAGCACGGCGCCGAGCGCCTGCAGGGCCACGCGGACGAGGTTGACCTCGGGCTGCTGGGCGGTGAGCTGGACGCCGGCGGTCTGGGTGTGGAAGCGCAGCATCAGCGACTTCGGGTCCTTCGCGCCGAACTCGTCGCGCATCACCTGCGCCCAGATGCGGCGGGCCGCCCGG
>CADCUJ010000106.1 GCA_902805855.1 uncultured Nocardioidaceae bacterium | reverse complement strand
CCACTTCGGCCACTCGGTGTTGCCGACCCGGATCGCGATCGGACTGCCGATGGTCCGGCCGTGACGCAGCCCGCCGATCACCTCGACCTCGTCGGCCTCGAACTTCATCCGTGCGCCTCGACCGTATCCGAGTCGCCGGCGCGCCAGGGTCTCGACGATGTCGGCCGTGGTCACCGAGACGTGCGCCGGCACACCCTCCAAGACGGCGACCAGCGCGGGCCCGTGCGACTCGCCCGCAGTCAGCCAACGCAGCATGCCGCCAGTCTTTCAGGTCCCCGCGTACCAGCCCGCGACGGCCGGTCCCGCCAGCACACCGACGAGCGCCCCCACGAGCATCCAGGGGCCGAACGGCGACGCCTTGCGATCCACGATCCGCAGAGCCACCAGGATCAGGCCACCGACCCCGCCGAGCAGGAACCCGGCGTACACACCGGTGACCAGCTCGGCCCAGCCGAGGTAGCCCAAGGCGATGCCGAGCAGGCCGGCCAGCCGGACGTCCCCGTAACCCATCCCCTTGGGGTAGACGAACCACAGCAGGAAGAACGTGCCTCCGGCGACCAGCCACCCCCATCCCGCGGTGACCAGCGGCGACCAGTCGCGCCCGGTGCCGGCAGCCACCACCGCGAGAAGGACCACCAGGACGTACGACGGCGCGATCACCTTGGTGGGCAGCAGCCGGGTCCGCCAGTCGACCACGGCGAGGGCCACCCCGACGGGAGCCAGGTAGAGCAGGAACAGCAGCTCGCTCGTCAGGCCGACCCGGCCGCCCAGAAGGGCGGCGACGACCGCGGTGGCCAGACCCGTCTTCAGCCGGAGTCCCCGGCTCCGTGCGATCGACGAATACGGCTCCTTGGGCTCGGTAGGTTCTGGTGCGGGCGCCTCGGCGGCGCTCACCAGCGCGACCGGGTCCAGGTCCGGCTCCGGAGCCGGCTCCGGGATCCTGGCGATCAACGCGGGCACGGCCGTCCCGGCGAGGAGGCCGTAGCAGCCCGACACGACGGCCGCGTCGAGGAACCACGTAGCACCGCTCATGGTTCCTGAGACTAGGTCAGGCCAGCCTCGGGTCGCGCGAAGTTAGCCACATCCGCGCCTTGCCAGTGCCTGCTCACCTGCGGCCCGCATCGCCTGCCTGGGTGCCTCGCCGCTGCCGGTCATCAGGGCGAACTGGGCGGCGGCCTGGTGCACGAGCAGGTCCAGCCCGGAGACCAGCACCCGATCCTGCGCCCGTGCGAAACGGGCCAGCGGAGTCGGCCACGGGTGGTAGACGACATCGAAGACCACCTGGACCGGATCGGCCAGGGCGACCACGTCGGCCGTCTGGGCCGCCGCCGGGATCGTCGAGACCAGGGCGTCGGCCTCGACCGCGGGTGACCCGAAGTGGCGCACGTCGACCTCCGGAGCGGCCGGGTGCCGTCGGGCGACCGCCACCGTCTGCTCTGCGCGTCCCTGGTCACGGACCACCACCGTCAGGCAGCGGCAGCCGAGGTCTGCCAGCGCGTGCAGCACCGAGGCGGCCGTCGCGCCTGCGCCGAGCACCACGGCTGAGTGGATCGGCGCCTCGAAGCGCTCCCGGATGGCGGCGGCCGCGCCCGGGACGTCGGTGTTGTCGCCTGTACGCCGCCCGGGTCCGAGCAGCACAGTGTTCGCGGCCCCGACCGCGGCCGCCTGCTCCGAGAGCTCGTCGAGCAGCGGCAGGACCGCCCGTTTCAGGGGCATCGTCAGCGAGAGGCCACGCCAGGAGGAGTCCAGTCCCTGCAGGAACTGCGCCAAACCGTCCTCGGCGACCTCGTGGGCATCGTAGCTCCAGTCCAGCCCGGTCGCGACGTAGGCCGCCCGGTGGAGCACCGGCGACAGGGAGTGCGCTATCGGGCTGCCCAGCACTGCGCACCGGGCCCGCTCCCGCAACGGCTCAGCAGGCGTCGGACTGGGCGCGGCAGTACTCATCGAGCTCCGCCTTGTTGCGCAGGTGTTCCCGGTAGGACTCAGCGAACTTCGTCTCTCCGGTGCGCAGGTTGACGGTCACGTAGTAGTTCCAGCCGCCGTCGGCCGGGTCGGCCGCCGCCTCGATGGCCGCCTCTCCTGGGGCCTCGATCGGCGTCGGTGGCAGTCCGGGCTTCTGGTAGGTGTTGTAGGGCGAGTCGATCCGCCGGTCCTCGTCGGTGGTGCGCGCCCCGAGGTCGCGTCCAGCCGCGTAGTTCACCGTGGCGTCGAGCTGCAGCAGACCGTCGGTCTCGTTGCCCTCGAGCCGGTTGTAGATCACCCGGGCGACCTTCGCCCGGTCCTGCGCTCGGCTGGCTTCTGACTCGACCAGACTGGCGACCACCATCAGCTCGTCCGGGGTGTAGCCCAGCTTCCGCGCGGATGCTTCGAGGTCGGCGTCCTTGGCAGCCTGGGCCCAGCGCTCGACCATCATCGACAGGATGCTCTTCGCGGTGGCATCCGGCCTCAGCTGGTAGGTGGCCGGGAAGAGGTACCCCTCTGGGTTGCCGCCGGCGTAAGCGGGAAGGCCGATGGCCCTCGGCCGGTCCAGCAGCCGCTCGTACGCGCGGCGGGAGAAGTCGGTCTCGCGGACCAGCCGCGCGACGATCTGGTCCACCGTCCAGCCTTCGGGGAACGCTACGGCGCTCTGGATGATGTTGTCCGGGTCGAGCAGGATCTCCAGGGCCGATTCGGCCGACATCTCCCGGTTCATCTCGTAAAACCCGACCTGGATCCCGACCGAGTCCGGGTTCTCCTGGGCGGCGTCGGTGAATGCCTCCGCGCTCGCCACGACATCCTTGTCGGCCAGGTTCGTTGCGATGTCGGAGGCAGCGTCGCCGTCCTCCACCTCCACGAGTACCGACCCGCTGCCGTCCCCCGAGTAGTCCTCCGGCGGGTTGAACCGCTCCTGGAGAGCGTCCACACCTGCGTTGAACGCGAAGTACGCACCACCTGCCAGCAGAGCGAGAGCCAGCAGGAGCGCCAGACAGCCGTAGCCACTGCGTCGGCGTGAGCGTTGCTGCTGCTCGGGCGCCGGCTCGGTGTATTGCTCGATCACGCGCGTCCTAGGTCGAGGGTCTCGCCCGGCGCAAACCCCGCGCTGCGCTCGGTGTCCAGAGCATTCTGCAAGATGACGACGGCTGCGGCCTGATCCACCACGGCGCGTCGCTTCCTTCCCTTCTTGCCCTGCTCCCGCAGCACCGCCTCGGCGGTGACCGTGCTCAGCCGCTCGTCACACAGCCGCACCGGTACCGGCCGCACCACGTCGGCCAGGGCGACGGCGAACTGTCGCGCCTTCGCGGCCGCCGGTCCCTCACCTCCGGACAACGAGCGCGGAAGACCGACGACGACCTCGATCGCCGCGTGCTCGCTCACCAGGTCCCTGATCCGCTCCAGGTCCCCCGGGCCGCGCGTCAAGGTCTGCACCGGCAGGGCGATCAGGCCCGACGGGTCCGACTGCGCCAGCCCTATCCGCACCTCACCCAGGTCGACGCCGATGCGTACGCCGGGTCTCACCTCGACCTCAACGGGCCGCGGTGACCAGCCGACCGACCTCGTGCTCGAGGTCGGTCAGCGCCTGGTCAGCCTTGCTCACGTCGGTCCCACCGCCCTGCGCGACGTCGTCCTTGCCGCCCCCGCTGCCGCCCAGCGCGGCCGCAGCGACCTTGACCAGTGTGTTCGCGGAGACGCCCCAGGACCGAGCACCTTCGTTGACGGCGACCACCACAGCGGGCTTGCCGTTGCTGGAGCCGACGACCGCGACGACGCCGGGTCGATCGGCGGGCATCCGCCCACGAACGTCGAGAGCCAGCCGGCGTACGTCGCCAGGGCCGGCGCCGTCGGCCCGATGGCCCACGAACGCCACTCCGTAGACGTCGGTCGGCCGGCTCGCCAGCTGACCCGCGGAGGCCAGCAGCTGCTGGACCCTGACCTGCTCGATCTCCTTCTCCGCGGCCCGCAACCGCGCCACCATGTCGTGCACCCGCTCGGGGAGCTCCTCCGGCCGGGCCTTCAGCGCCTCGCTGAGCTGGGCGAGCAGGACGTGCTCGCGAGCCAGGAACCGGTAGGCGTCCTCGCCGACCAGCGCCTCCACCCGCCGCACACCGGAGCCGATCGAGGACTCACCGAGCAGCTTGATGACGCCGAGCTGGCCGGAGCGTCCGGCGTGCGTCCCGCCGCACAGCTCGCGCGCCCAGTCACCGACCGAGATCACCCGGACCGCGTCGCCGTACTTCTCACCGAACAGGGCCATCGCACCCGCGCGACGGGCCTCGTCCTGGGTCATCACCTCCGCGTGCACCGCGAGGTCGGCCAGGACCAGGTCGTTCACCCGGGCCTCGACGTCGACCATCGCGGATCCGGGCACCGCGCCGCTGGCGGAGAAGTCGAACCGGAACCGGCCCGGCGCGTTCTCCGACCCCGCCTGGGTCGCCGTCTCGCCCAGCGCCTCGCGGAAGGCCTTGTGCACCATGTGCGTCGCGGTGTGCGCGCGGCTGATGGAACGGCGGCGGTCGACATCGACCCGCGCCTGCACCGCATCACCCTCGCGCACTTCACCGGCAACGACTCGCGCCCGGTGCACGATGAGGCCGGTCAGTGGCGCCTGCACGTCGAGCACCTGGACCTGCGCTCCATGGTGCAGCTCCAGGACGCCCTGGTCGGCCAGCTGCCCGCCACCCTCCGCGTAGAAGGGAGTGCGGTCGAGCACGAGCTCGACCTCCTCGCCCTCCTGCGCGGCGGCGGACAGGCCCGTGTCGCCGGCGCCACCCACGATCGCGCGGACCACCGCCTCCGAGGACACCTCGTCGTACCCGGTGAACCGCACCGGCGACCCGACGTGGTCGGTGAGCATCCGGTAGACACCCAGGTCGGCGTGCTTGCCGCGCTTGGACCTAGCGTCCGCCTTGGCCCGGTCCCGCTGCTGTGCCATCAGCCGTCGGAAGCCGTCCTCGTCCACGGCCAGACCCTGCTCGGCTGCCATCTCCAAGGTGAGGTCGATGGGGAAGCCGTAGGTGTCGTGCAGCGCGAACGCCTTGGCTCCGGACAGCTGGGTGGAGCCGGTCGACTTCGCCTCGGAGGCGGCCATGTCGAACATCGAGGTGCCGGTCTTCAAGGTCGCCCGGAACGCCTCCTCCTCCGCGTACCCGATCGTCGAGACCCGCTCCCACTGGGTCTCCAGCTCGGGGTAGGACAGCTTCATCTTGTCGCGGCTGACCGGGAACAGCTCCGGCAGGGCAGGCTCGTCCACCCCGAGCAGACGCATCGAGCGCACTGCGCGGCGCAGGAGACGCCGCAGCACGTACCCACGTGCCTCGTTGCCCGGGGTCACCCCGTCGGAGATCAGCATCATCGCGCTGCGGACGTGGTCGGCGACCACGCGCAGCAGCACATCGATGTCGTGCTCCTTGCCGTAGACCTTGCCCGACATCTCCGCGGCCCGCCGCAGGACAGGGTGCACCTCGTCGATCTCGTAGATGCTGCCGCTGCCCTGCATCAGCATTGCCATGCGTTCGAGACCCATGCCGGTGTCGATGTTCTTCCGGGGCAGCTCGCCGAGGATCGGGTAGCCCTCCTTGCTGTCGCCACCCTCACCGCGCAGGTTCTGCATGAACACCAGGTTCCAGAACTCCATGTACCGGTCGCCGGCCTGCTCGATCGGTCCTTCGGGGCCGTGTTCGGGGCCGCGGTCCAAGAAGATCTCGGAGTCGGGCCCGCACGGCCCGGGGACCCCCATGGACCAGTAGTTGTCGACCATGCCCAGCCGGTGGATCTTCTCCTCAGGCAGGCCGGCGGTCTTCTTCCACAGGTCCACCGACTCCTCGTCGTCTCGGTAGACAGAGACGTGCAGCTTCGACTCGTCGAGGCCGTAGCCGCCGTCGGCGACGGGCTTGGTGACCAGCTCCCAGGCGAGCTCGATGGCACCCTGCTTGAAGTAGTCGCCGAACGAGAAGTTGCCGTTCATCTGGAAGAACGTGCCGTGCCGGTCGGTCTTGCCGACCTCTTCGATGTCGTTGGTCCGCACGCACTTCTGCACGCTGACCGCGCGGGGGTACGGCGCACTCTCGCGGCCGAGGAAGTACGGCACGAACGGCACCATGCCCGCATTCACGAACAGCAGGTTCGGGTCGTCGAGCAACAACGGGGCCGAGGGCACCACCTGGTGGCTGCCCCACCTCGAGGGCGCCTCGAAGTGCGCGATGAACCGGCGACGGATCTCCGCGGTGTCCATCAGCTGCCTTCTTCCTGTTCCAGTCGCTTGGGCTCGGGGTTACCAGGAGGCACCACCCGCAGCTGTCGCCGCAACTCGGTTTCCTTCTCCGCCATCGCGGCCCTCACCTCCTGTCCGAACAGGTGCATCCCGACGCCGAGTCCGGCCAGCCGGTCCTCGAGACCCTCCGGGGTGAGCGCCTCGGCGGCTCGCCGTGCGCGGGTGAGCGCGTAGACCCCGCTCGCGACTCCGGCCGCGAACCACCAGGTCCGCATCAGGCGGCGTCCATCTGGACGCGCTCCTCGGCACGGAGGGTCCGCTTCGCCTCCTTGAGGTCGCGGCGACGCTGCCTCCGAGAGCGCTTGACCTCGCGGCGGATCTCGAACCCGATCCGGTTGCGGCTCTCCGCGGACAGCGCTCGCCGGACGCCGTACGCCAAGGAGAGGACCTGGACCAGCGACTCCCCCGCCGCCAACGACACGAACTGGCCACCGGAGACGGCATCGGCGGCACGGTCGTCGGGGACCCCGACGCTGGTGATCAGGTACTCGGCTTGGGAGGGATCGGTGTCCTGCTCGACCGGCGCGGGTGAGGGGGCCTGCGTCGCCCGGACCAGCTCGTCGACGGTGCGGGTCAGCGCCTCGACCTCGACGCGCGCGGCGGCAAGTGCTCGCTGGGTCCGGCGAACGGCCGCCGCCGTCGCCACCAGCAGGCCGGCGAGGACGATCAGGCCTGCCAGCAGCACGATTTCCATAGCTGCCGACCCTACCCCGGCTTCCGGAGCAGCTTGCGAATCCGTGCCCAGCGCTCCCCGGCCACCACCTCGGCGCCGAGGTCGGTCGGCTCGTAGTACCGGGCCCCGTGCACCACGTCTGGGGCGTACTGCTGCTCGGCCACCCCGAACGGAGCGTCGTGGGCGTAGCGGTAGCCCTTGCCGTGACCGAGATCTTTCGAGCCCGGGTAGTGCGCATCACGCAGATGGCTGGGCACCGGCCCGAGCTTCCCGGCCCGCACGTCGGCGGAGGCGGCGTCGATCGCCTTGATCACCGCGTTGGACTTCGGCGCCAGGGCCAGGGCGATCACGGCGTGTGCGAGGTTGAGCCTGCCTTCGGGCATGCCGATCAAAGCGACGGCCTGGGCCGCGGCTACCGCCGTCGGCAACGCCGTCGGGTCGGCGAGCCCGATGTCCTCGCTGGCCAAGATGACCAGCCGGCGGGCGATGAACCGCGGGTCCTCCCCCGCCTCGACCATCCGTGCCAGGTAGTGCAGCGCGGCGTCCACGTCCGACCCGCGGATCGACTTGATGAAGGCGCTGGTCACGTCGTAGTGCTGGTCGCCCTGCCGGTCGTAGCGCACCGCCGCGCGGTCTACCGCCGTCTCCAGGGCCGGCAGGTCGATGGCGCCGGTCGTCGCCACCGCACCGGCGGCCGCCTCCAGGTAGGTCAGCGCTCGACGGGCGTCGCCGCCGGCAAGCCGCACCAGGTGCGATCGGGCCTCGTCGGTGAGCGCCACCGACCCGTCGAGCCCTCGGCGGTCGCTCAGCGCGGAGTCGATGACAGCGCCGATGTCGTCGTCGGTGAGCGGCTCCAGGGTGAGCAGCAGCGAGCGGGACAGCAGCGGTGAGATGACGGAGAAGAACGGGTTCTCGGTGGTGGCCGCGACCAGGGTGACCCACCGGTTCTCCACACCGGGCAGCAGGGCGTCCTGCTGCGCCTTGGAGAAGCGGTGCACCTCGTCGACGAACAGGACGCTCTCGCGACCGCCGCGCGCCAACTCGGCTCGGGCGGCGTCGATGGCGGCGCGGACCTCCTTCACCCCGGCGGCCACCGCCGAGACCTCCACGAACCGGCGGTTGCTCTGGGCACTGAGGATCGCGGCCACGGTCGTCTTGCCGGTGCCCGGAGGACCCCACAGCAGCAAGGACATCGGCTGGTCGTCCTCGATGAGCCTGCGCAACGGCGAGCCTGGTGCCAGCAGCTGTCTTTGGCCGACCAGCTCGTCGAGGTTGCGCGGACGCATCCGGACCGCGAGCGGGGCCGAGGCATGGGTGTTGCCTGCCAGGGCACCTCCTGAGCCGGCTGGCTCGGGACCGAAGTCGAAGAGGCCGTCGCTCACCCTGCGGGACAGGTCACTGCGGCCGGTCGGCGATGTGGTCGCCCACGAGCCGCTCGGAGGACTTCTTGTGGCTCTCCAGGTCCGTCCAGGTGTCGGCGAACCCGGGGGCGTTCAGGTCCTCGGCGCTCTTCGTCTCGCCCGACACGTGGTCACCGTTCTGGTCCACGCCGAGCGCGTCCAAGGTGATCGGGGAGGTGGGCATGGCACCGTGCTCGCCGGCGAAGTGACAGGCCACCTTGTGGCGGGGGCCGATCTGCAGCAGCGGTGGCTCCTGCTTGGCGCAGATGTCTTGCGCCATCCAGCAGCGGGTGCGGAACCGGCAGCCGGACGGTGGGTTCACCGGGCTGGGGACGTCGCCCTCCAGCCGGATCCGCTCGCGGCGTCCGCCGATCGCGGCCTGCTTCACGTCGGGCACCGCGGACAGCAGAGCCTGGGTGTAGGGGTGGTGCGGGCGCAGGTAGAGCGTCTCCCGGTCGGTGATCTCCACGATCTTGCCGAGGTACATGACCGCGACGTCGGGACAGAAGTGCCGCACCACCGCCAGGTCGTGCGCGATGAACAAGAACGCGATGTCGAACTCACGCTGCAGGTCCTGCAGCAAGTTGACCACCTGCGCCTGGATGGAGACGTCGAGAGCGGAGACCGGCTCGTCGGCGACCAGCAGCTTGGGCTGTAGCGCGAGTGCGCGGGCGATCCCGATCCGCTGGCGCTGCCCGCCGGAGAACTCGTTGGGGTACCGGTTGTAGTGCTCCGGGTTCAGTCCGACGACCTCGAGCAGCTCCTTGACCCGGTCGAGCCGCTGTCGGTCAGGGACCACCTGGTGCACCCGCAGCGGCGTCCCGACGATCGAGCCGACGGTGTGCCGAGGGTTCAGCGAGCTGTAGGGATCCTGGAAGATCATCTGGATCTCTTTGCGCAGCGGCAGCATCTGCCTGTTCGACAGGTTCCCGATCTCGCGGCCCTCGAACTTCATCGACCCCGAGGTCGGGTCCCACAGCCGGGTGATCAGCCGACCGGTCGTCGACTTGCCACAGCCTGACTCACCGACGAGCCCCAGCGACCCGCCCTTGGGGACCTGGAAGGAGATCCCGTCCACCGCCTGCACCTGGCCGATGGTGCGGCGGACCACGCCGGAGGACTTCACCGGGAAGTACTTGCGGAGGTTGGTGACCTCGAGGACGGGTTCTCCCCCGCGATCGGTGTTGGGCGCGGTCGCCACCTGAGGCTGCGCCCCTGAGTGAGTCATGGAGCTCATTGTGCTACTTCACCTCCCCATCGGGGTCCGGAGCCCTTCGCTGGGGTGTGTCGATCTGGTCCGCGTTCTCCGGGCTGCCCGGGTGCCGGGGATCACTGGTGTCCTCCAGGCTCTCCTCGGTGACCAGCTCCACCAGGTCCGGGGCGATCTCTGGCAGCACCTCGGTCTCGTAGATCATGTCCGGGTTGGCCAGGTGGCAGCGCTTGAGGTGTGCGGGCCCACGCCGGCCGGGTATCAGCTCCGGGAGCTCGGTGCGGCAGAGGTCACCGGGCACCTTGTCCCGGTGCGCGCAGCGCGGGTGGTACGGG
This sequence comes from uncultured Nocardioidaceae bacterium, assembly GCA_902805855.1. Classification (GTDB taxonomy): domain Bacteria; phylum Actinomycetota; class Actinomycetes; order Propionibacteriales; family Nocardioidaceae; genus Nocardioides_C. Next base: position 5,195 of record CADCUJ010000106.1, on the reverse strand, counting down.
CAGCCGGTCGGTGGGTTGAGCAGGCTCGGCGGGTTGCCCGGAATCGGCAACAACCGGGACTCCGTGCTCGCCGTCACGTCCGGCACGCTGGACAGCAGTCCCCAGGTGTAGGGCATCTCGGGGTGGGTGAGCAGCTCGCGGGTCGGCCCGTGCTCGACCCCCCGGCCGGCGTACATCACCAGCACCTCGTCGGCCATCTCGGCCACGACGCCGAGGTCGTGGGTGATGATGATGATCGCCGAGTCGAAGTCGCGCTGCAGCTCCTGCAGGAGGTCGAGGATCTGCGCCTGCACGGTCACGTCGAGCGCCGTGGTCGGCTCGTCGGCGATCAGCAGCTTCGGGTCGTTCGACAGCGACATCGCGATCATCGCGCGCTGCCGCATGCCGCCGGAGAACTGGTGCGGGTAGTCGTCGACCCGGTTGCGCGCCTGCGGGATGCCCACCCGGTCCAGCATGTCGACTGCCTTGGCTTTGGCCTGCGCCTTCGAGACCTTGTTGTGCGCCCGGTACGCCTCGGCGATCTGGTCACCGATGGAGTAGAACGGGTGCAGCGAGGTCAGCGGGTCCTGGAAGATCATCGCGACCTCGCCACCGCGCAGAGTCTGCATCTGGTTGTTGGACAGGCCGATCACCTCCCGCCCACCGACCCTGATCGACCCCGACATGTCGGTGCGCTTGGGGTCGTGCAGTCCCATGATCGCCATCGAGGAGACGCTCTTGCCGGAGCCGGACTCCCCGACGATGCCGAGCGTCTTGCCCTGCTTGAGCGTGTAGTTGAGGCCGGTCACTGCCTGGACGACTCCGTCGGCTGTGGGGAACCGGACGGTGAGGTCCTCGACGACCAGGTATGGCGCGGCGTCGGCGCCCTGCTGGGCGCTGGCGGGCGGCGCGGAGGTGAGGAAGTCGGACTCGGTCATCACAGGCGCACCCTCGGGTCGACCAGGCTGTAGACGACGTCGACCAGGATGTTGGCCACGACGATGAACGTGGCACCGAGGATCACCGTCGCGGAGATGATCGGCAGGTCCTTGGTGCCGATCGCATCCAGGGCGGTCAGGCCGATTCCTTGGATGCTGAAGATCCGCTCGGTGAAGATGGTGCCGGCGAGCAGGAGGGCGAAGTCGAGCCCGAAGATCGTCACCACCGGGACGATCGCGGCCCGGAGCGCGTGCTTGAGGGTGACCCGTCGTTCGCTGAGGCCCTTCGCGCGCGCCGTGCGCACGTAGTCCTCGTTCAGCGACTCGATCATCGAGCCACGACTGAACCGGGCGTACTGGGTCGAGTAGACGAGGCCCAGCATGATCCAGGCAAGGAGCATCCCCTTGACCCAGGCGTACGGGCCGGCCGAGAACGGCGAGTAGTACCCGCTTGCGGGGAAGATGCTCCACTCACTGATCAGATAGAGATAGGCCAGCAGAGCGAGCAGGTAGTAGGGGACGGCGTTGATCACCAGGCTCGAGGACACGATCGCCTTGTCGGAGAAGGTGCCTCTTCGTCTGGCGGCCGACACCCCCAGGGTGAGGCCGAGGGCCAAGAAGATCGCTGCTCCACCGATCGCGAGAGACAAGGTGGCAGGGAACCGCCCCCAGAGGTAGTCGGTCACGTTGAGCCGCAGCTTGAACGAGACCCCTAGGCAGGGAGCATCGCAGGCGATGCTGATCGCGCCGGCCTGGAAGTCGTCGCCGGCCACGATCCCCTTCATGTAGTCGCCGTACTGCTCGACCACCGGTCGGTCCAGGCCGAGCTGGTCGCTGATCGCGGCGAGCCGCTCGGGAGTGCACCGGGTCTCCGGACAGTAAGCGAGCGCGGGGTCGGAGGGGCCGTAGAAGAACAACGCGAACGTCGCGGCCGAGACGGTGACCAGGACCAGGATGCCTGATACCAGGCGACGGAGGATGTAGCCGAACATTACGCCCTTGCTCCTGTGGTGAGACCGGCTCGACGGGGGCGGGTCTGGACCCGCCCCCGTCGAGATGACCTTAGCGTCCTTTCAGACGCCGTGCTCCTCAGATGCGGCTTGTCACTGGGTGACGAACATCTGCTGGTAGGTCGGGCCGCCACGGAGGTTGTCGTTCTCCATGCCGCCGACCTTGGAGCCGTGGATCATCGCAGTACCCGAGTAGCCGGTGAGCACTGCCGGGTAGTACTTGGTCATCATCAGCTCGTCGAACTCACCCCAGGCCGCGGCGGTCTCCTCCGCGGGCAGGGTCTCGATGATCCGGTCCTGCTCCTTGTCGAGCTCGGGCTCCTTGATCATCGACGGGTTCGGACGACCCTCCTGACCGACCAGGTCACCGTCCCACTGGGCCGGGAACCACGAGCCACCGGTCGGCCAGTCCGAGCACCATCCGCTGGAGGTGATCATGTTGACCGGCGGGTCGTTGTCGGACTCGTCGGTGCGGATCGTCTCGGTGGTCGAGGCGACCGGCTTGGTGGCGAAGCCAGCCTTCTCGAAGGCCTCGACAACCTGGTCCTTTCCGGCCACCGACAGCGGGTCATCGTTCTCGAAGAACCAGCTCAGCTCGTACTCACCCGGCTTGTAGCCGGCCTCGGCAAGCAGATCCTTGGCCTTCTGCGGGTCGGTCTCGATGCCCTTGTTGCCGATCGCGTCGAACTCCTTGCGACCGTTGGTGCCCGGCGGCAGCAGGGTCGGGCTGCCCTCGCGGGTCACGCCCTCGATGGCCCCGATGGAGCGCCAGTAGTTGCGGTAGGGGAACGCCCAGCCGACGGCCTGACGGACCTTGAGCTCGGTGATCCTGCGCTGGTCCATCGCCCAGTAGTAGGTGCACGGCGAGGTGCCCTCGACCAGGCGGTCCGGATCCTCCTCCTGGATGGCGCGGTAGGTCGCCGGGGTGGTGTTGTCGTAGTTGACCGTGGTCTGGGCCTCGCCGGTGTCGTTGATGATCTCGTTCTGCAGCCGGTTGAGGTCCTCGCCGAAGTTGAACTGCCACGTGTCGACGGCCTGGATGCGTCCCGGGTCGGTGGCCGGGTCCCACTGGTCGTTCTTGACCAGGGTCAGCGACGTGCCGGGCTTGTAGTCGGAGAACTTGTAGGGACCGGTGGCCAGCGGGTTGTTCCCGTAGGTCTCCGGGTTGTCCTTCTCCTGGGGGATCGCGCCGAACTGCGGGAACGAGGCGAGGTAGTCCATCTCGGCGAACGGCCGGGCCATCTTGATGGTGATGTCCATCCCGTTCACCTCGACGCCGCGGTAGTCGTCGCCGTCCTGGAAGGGCCCCTTGTAGGTGTCACCGTCGAGGAAGTACGTCAAGTTGTACGTCGGACCCTCGGGGAGCTCCTCGATGGCGAACGAGCGCTTGACCGCGTAGGCCACGTCCTCGGGCTCCACCGGTGAGCCGTCCTCGTACTTCAGCCCCTTCTTCAGGGTGAAGGTCCACTCGGTGTTGTCGGAGTTGGGTCGACCGAGGTCGGTTGCCAGGTCCGGCACCAGCACCATCTCGCCGTCGCGGTAGACGTACTGCGTCAGCGCGCGGGTGACCAGCGTCAGGATCGCGGTCGAGTCGGTGTAGTAGGCGCGGGTCGGGTCGAAGGTGGTCGGTGCCTCGTCGGAGCCGACGGTGATCGTCCCGCCCTCCTGCATGCCCTCGGGCATCGGCAGGGGGCCTTCCGCATCTGGGTCCTTGGCCGATCCGGCCGCACCACCCTCGTCGAGCTTCTGCGGTTGGCCGTCGGTGGTCCCGCCTCCGCCGCCGCCGCCACAGGCGGCCAGCGTCATCAGTGCTGCAGTGGCGAGCGCCACTGCGGGTTTCTTCATTCGCATCTTCAGTGCACCTTTCTTGGCTGGTCGATGCTCTCGGTCGGCTTCGGGTTCACCGGCGAGTCTTGGGGTCGAAGGCGTCGCGCACGGCGTCGCCCAGGAGGTTGAGCGCGATCACCAGCACCGTGATGCCGATGACCGGGGCATAGAGGTAGACCGGGTAGGTGCTGAAGTAGTCCACGGCCCGGTTGACCGTCTGTCCCCACGACGGGATGCCGGCCACCCCGATGCCCAGGTAGGCCAACCCCGCCTCGGCGGTGACGAAGGTAGGCAGGCCGAGAGAGATCGAGACCACGATCGGGGCGATGATGTTCGGCAGCAGCTCACGGAACAGGATGCTTCGGGTGGGCACCCCGATCACCCGTGCCGCCTGCACGAACTCCCGCTCCCGCAGCGAGAGGACCTCGCCACGGATCAACCGCGCCAAGGTCATCCAGGTGAGTGCGGAGAGTACGAACAGCAGCGAGAACATCGACCATCGCTCCAGGCTGGCCGCGTCGGCGCCGAACCGGGACACGATGATCGGGGAAAGTGCCAGCGCGACCAGGATGAACGGAAGGGACAAGAACACGTCGATGAAGAACGTGATGACCCGGTCCAGCCAGCCGCGACTGAAGCCGGCCAACAGGCCCACGATGATGCCGATCACGGTGGAGACCAGAGTCGCCACGGTCGCCACGAACAGCGACGTCCGGGCACCGTAGAACCACTCGGCCAGGTTGTCGTCACCGGTCGTCGGCGCCAGTCCGAACGGCGCCTCCCAGGTGAAGCCATAGTCCGGCGGTCCGATGATCGGGAAGCTGTCGGCCTTGGTGTCCTCGATCGGGACACCGCCGCGCAGCTCGACGCCGAACAGCCGGGTCAGCAGCGGAGCGAAGATGGCGATCAGCACGAAAAGGACCACGATGCCGAGGCAGATCATCGCGATCTTGTCGCTGCGGAGTCGGTCCAGGGCGATCTTCGTCGGCGAGCGGCCGGCGATCTCCTGAGCAGTCGCAGGGGTGTCGGCCGCGTGATCCGCGACGGTCTCGGTGGGACCGATTCCCATAGCCACCCTTCTGGTCCGTGCCTGGCAGACGCCGAACTGCGACGTGGAGCCGAAGCGACTTTAGAGCACGCCCGGTGGAATCTCGGCACCTGGCAGGTAACGATCTGATACCGGCTCTGTGACACCCGCCAGCCGAAGCCGCCGGCTCGGTGTCACATCTGTCCCGGGTGTTCCTCGGCTGCCTTCCGGCGGTCCACCCCCGCCTCCTTGCGCTGTGCTGCGGTGATCGGCGCCGGCGCGCCGGTGAGCGGGTCGTATCCGCCGCCGGTCTTCGGGAACGCGATCACGTCGCGGATCGACTCCGAGCCGGTGAGCATCGCGGCGATGCGGTCGATGCCGAACGCGATGCCGCCGTGCGGGGGCGGGCCGTAG
>CADCUJ010000105.1 GCA_902805855.1 uncultured Nocardioidaceae bacterium | reverse complement strand
CCGATCAGCACGAACACCAGCACGAAGCTGACGACGTACCCGATCAGCACGGTCAGCTGGAAGTTCAACGCCTCCTTGCCCTGCCGGTTCAAGAACTCAGAGCGGTCCCGGAAGACCAGCCAGACCACGAGGGGAGCCACGAAGCCGAGCAGCACGGGGCCCAGGTGTGCCCCGATCGCCCACAGCTTCTCCTCGTCCGGGCGCATCGGCGCCTGGCCGGGACGGGCCGGAACCCCGGGCTGGTACGCGCCCTGTTGCCCGGGCTGCTGAGCGGGCTGGTCCTGGGCCGCGCTGGAGGCGAAGGCCTGCCCCGACGAGGTCGGCGGTGGCGGCGGGGTGTACGGCGGCCGGCCGCCCGGCGACCCCTCTGGCGAAGGCGTCTGGTCCGCTGCGTGGTCGGGGTGTTCCGGAGGCAGGTTTCCGCTGGTCATGACTCGATTACAGCAGAGATGCGCACCCGCTGACCACCACTTGGCAACGCTCGCCCACGTGTCGGCAGAGGTGTCGTGAGGGCCGGTACCAGGAGCGTCCCGCAGGATGATGCGTGGGGTTGCCCGGCGATCGGTTGCGATATATCGTCAACATATCGCCAACAGTCGGGAGGGATCACCGATGGGACGAGGTTCGTGGGACGGGCCCTGGGACAACCCGAGAGGGTGGCACGGCCATGCCGGCAGCAGCCCGTGGGGCAGCGGCCACCGTGGCGGCAAGTCCAGCAGACCTTGGGGGGCGGGACCGCCGCCCTGGGTGGCCGGCCTGTTCGGTCTCGCCCAGCAGGGCCATCCGCGCGGGCCCAAGGTACGCCGCGGAGACGTGCGGGTCGCGATCCTCGACGTGCTGGCGAGCGAGCCGATGAACGGCTACCAGGTCATCCAGCAGATCGCCGAGCGCAGCGGTGGTGCGTGGAAGCCGAGTCCCGGCTCGGTCTACCCGACTTTGCAGCAGCTCGAGGACGAGGGACTGGTCGAGCCGGTCGAGGGTCCTGGCCGGCGGCTGCTGCGGCTCAGCGCCGAGGGACAGGCCTATGTCGATGGGCACCCTGAGGAGATGGCGGCCACCTGGCAGGCCTTCGACGAGGCCTCCGACCAGCGGACCAGCGAGCTCAAGCCGGTCATCGGACAGGTGATGTCCGCGGTGTGGCAGGTGGTCGTCGCGGGGACCGCTCAGCAGCAGGCCGAGGCGGCGGAGATCCTAGCCGAGACCCGTCGACAGCTGTACGGCTTGCTTGCGGAGGGAGAGCCGGAGGGAGAGCCGGAGTGAGCCCCGAGATGCGCATCGCCGACGCGGACCGCGACGCGGCGGTCTCGGCGTTGGGCGAGCACTACGCGGCGGGCCGGCTCACCCGGGAGGAGTTCGACGAGCGGAGCGACCGCGCGATGTCGGCCAAGACCGCCTCCGGGCTCTCGCCGCTGTTCGCGGACCTGCCGGCGCCGTGGCCGCCGGCGACCGGGCGTCGAAGCACCGGTCCGGGGGCGGGACGGACCAGCGGGTCAACGGATCCGGCACGCGGCGCCTGGGGCGCCGGACGCCGCAGCAGGGGCGTCAGCGGTCGCGGGGTGGCCCTGCTGCCGCTGATCGTGCTGGCCGTGGTCGTCTCGGTCTTCGTTCTCCGGGCGCCGTGGCTGTTGTTCGTCATCGGCGGGTTCTTGTGGTGCTCGGGCGGGCTCTACCGCCGTTCCTGAGCACCCGGCACAGCGAGGGTCACACCACGGGCAACGTGCGGGCCGACCTCGGAAGCTGGGCGTAGCCGCGCGCCACCGCGTGCGCCAGCGCGTGGGCCGGGTATGGCCACTGAGCGGCCGCGAGCGCCTCGGAGACCGGGACGCCCCTGCCCGCCAGCCCGCGGATCGTCTCGGCGACCACGCCGATGGCGGCCCGCTGGTCGGTGACGAAGTCCTGGTCCACCGGCTGACCGTGTCCGGGGACGACGACCGAAGCTTCGTTGAGCAGGCTGGAGACCAGGTCGAGCGTCGCGGGCCACTCCAACGGATAGCTGTCGGGCCCGAAGCCGGGCACGCCGTCTCGAGCCGCCGACTCCTCGACGAGGTCCCCGGCGAACATCACGTCGGCGTCGGCCACCGCCACCACCGTGTCGCCGGCGGTGTGCCCGCGTCCGGGATGGACCAGCTCGACCAGTCGGTCACCGAGGTCGAACGCCCTCGCCGACGAGTAGGTCTGGTCGGGTACGACGATCCGGGTGGCTGCGATCTCGCGATGCCGTCTCCGGTTGGTGAGCTCGCGGTCCTCCTCGCTCTGCGGGTCCTCCGCGCAGGACCGGGCCTCGTCCTGCACGGCGGGACCGCTCACCCGGAGACCTGCTGCCGCTGCCTCGTGCGAGAACACCGGGAGGTCGCCGTACTCCTCGCCGAACACGACGTTGCCGAAGCAGTGGTCGAAGTGCTCGTGGGTGTTGACGACGGCGACCACGTCGCCGGCTCCGAGCCGGCGGACCTGCTCGACGACGCGACGGGCCTCCTGCTCCGAGGAATGGGTGTCCACCACGAGCAGACCACGCTCGCCACCGACCACCCCGACGTTCACGTCGAGGAACTCATAACGGGCCACCCAGCAGCGGTCACCGACCTCGACGAAGCCGCGGTCGTGGTCGATCTCGCGCACCGGTGCCATGTCCTCCAGGCTATGTCGAGGGTTCGGAGCGGGAGGCCGGCGCTAGTACAGTTGGCACTCCGGAGAGGCGAGTGCCAGGGACGAGGAGCGGAGGCGAGCGATGGTCGAGGACCGCAAGCTTGCCGTGCTCCGCGCGATAGTCGAGGACTACGTGTCCACCCAGGAGCCGGTGGGGTCCAAGGCCCTGGTCGAGCGGCACCGCCTCGGTGTGTCCCCGGCCACCGTCCGCAACGACATGGCGGCCCTCGAGGACGAGGGCTTCATCGCCCAGCCGCACACCAGCGCCGGACGGGTGCCCACCGACAAGGGGTACCGGCTGTTCGTCGACCGGCTGAGCGCCGTCAAGCCGCTGTCCACGGCGGAGAGGCGGGCCATCGCCACGCTGCTCGAGGGCGCGATCGACCTCGACGACGTCGTGCAGCGCAGTGTCCGGCTCCTGGCCCAGCTGACCAGGCAGGTCGCGATCGTGCAGTACCCGACGCTGTCTCGCTCGACGGTGCGCCACATCGAGCTGGTCACCTTGACGAGCTCACGGCTGCTTCTCGTCCTGATCTTGTCCACCGGGCGGGTCGAGCAGCGCGTGGTGGAGCTGCCGGAGGGCCTGGGCGAGGACCAGATCGCGCAGGTCCGCAGCCAGCTCAACCGCGCCGTCATCGGGGAGAAGCTCGCTGAGGCCTCCGAACGCCTGGTGAACCTGCCCGACTCGTTCGAGCAGGGTCGCCGGGCGCCGATCGCGGTGATCGTGGCCTCCCTGGTCGAGGCGATGTCGGACCACCGCTCCGACGAGCGCGTGGTCGTCGGCGGGACCTCGAACCTCGCGCGCTTCGGCGAAGGCTTCGACGCCTCGATCAAGCCGATGCTCGAGGCGATCGAGGAGCACGTCGTGCTCCTGAAGCTGCTGGGAGAGGCGACCTCTCCATCGACCGTGACGGTGCGGATCGGCCATGAGGTGCCCTACGACGAGCTGACCACGACATCGGTGGTCGCGACCGGGTACGGGCCGGGCGAGGAGGCGCTGGCGACGCTGGGGATCGTCGGTCCCACCCGGATGGACTATCCGGGGACGATGGCCACGGTGCGTGCGGTCGCTCGCTACGTCTCGAAGATTCTCGACGAAGGATGAGCTGGTAACCGACTGTGAGCCAAGATCCCTACGAGGTCCTCGGCGTGTCTCGCGACGCCGACAACGACACGATCAAGAAGGCGTACCGGCGGCTTGCCCGGCAGCTGCACCCCGATGTGAACCCGGACCCGGCGACGCATGAGCGGTTCAAGGAGGTCGGCCGCGCCTACGAGGTGCTCTCGGACCCCGAGAAGCGGCGGATGTTCGACCTCGGCGGGGACCCGTTCGCGGGGGCCGGCGGTGGGTTCGGCCAGGGGCAGGGTTTCTCGTTCACCGACATCATGGACGCGTTCTTCGGGGGACAGGGCGGTGCGGCAGCCGGAGCCGGTCGTGGACCCCGTCCCCGCGCCCGTCGCGGCCAGGACGCACTGATCCGCCTCGAGGTGGACCTGGCCAGCGCCGCCTTCGGGACGACCCGGGAGCTCAAGGTCGACACCGCCGTGCTGTGCACGGTGTGCGACGGCGATGGAGCAGCGCCCGGGTCGCGGCCGCAGACCTGCGAGACCTGCCACGGTCGCGGAGAGGTGCATCACGTCCAGCGGTCGTTCCTCGGTGAGATCCGGACGATGCGTCCCTGCGCCGCCTGCCGCGGCTACGGCTCGATCATCCCCGAGCCGTGCCGGGAGTGCTCCGGTGACGGTCGGGTCCGGTCTCGTCGCACCCTGAGCGTCAAGGTCCCGGCCGGTGTCGACACCGGCACCCGGGTGCAGCTGGCCGAGCAGGGTGAGGTCGGTCCCGGCGGCGGGCCCGCCGGGGACCTCTACGTCGAGGTCCACGTCGCCGACCACCCGACGTTCGTCCGGGAGGGCAACGACCTGATGTGTCAGGTGACGGTGCCGATGACGGCCGCCGCCCTGGGCACCGAGATCGACCTGCCGACCCTCGAGGCCGACCTGGTCGCGGACTCGTCCTCCAGCGAGGTGGAGACCAGCATCCCGCTGGAGGTCCGACCCGGGACCCAGTCGGGCTCGGAGATGGTGATCACCGGCCGTGGCGTGCCGTCGCTGCGCGGCACCGGGCGCGGCGACCTGGTGGTCCGCGTGGTCGTGGACACCCCGACCCGTCTCGACGACCGGCAGGAGGAGCTGCTGCGCGAGCTCGCGGCGCTGCGGGACGAGGAGTCCCCGGACGGACGGGTGCACCAGCCGAAGTCCGTCTTCGACCGTCTCCGCGGCGCCTTCAACCCCCGCTGAGCCGTGACCCTGCCGGTCCTCGTCGACTCGACGGTGACGGACCTCTCGGTCGGGTCCAGGGTGACTCTTCAGGGCGACGAGGCCCGGCATGCCTCCGTGAAGCGGCTGCGCTCCGGTGAGCAGGTGGCGCTCACCGACGGCGCCGGGACGACGGCGGTGGGCACCGTTGCCCGAGCATCTTCGTCGGGTCTGGTCTATGACGTGGTCTCCATCACGACGGACCGGCCGCCGTCGCCCAGACTCGTCGTGGTCCAGGCGCTCCCCAAGGGCGAGCGCGCTCAGCTGGCCGTCGAGATGCTCACCGAGGTCGGCGCGGACATGATCGTCCCCTGGGCCGCCGCCAGGTCGGTGGCCGTGTGGCGGGGGGAGCGGGCGGAGAAGTCGCTGGCGCGGTGGCGCAGCACCGCCTACGAGGCCGCGAAGCAGTCGCGACGGTCCTGGTTCCCCTCGGTCGCCGCGCTTGCGAGTACGTCGGACGTGGTGGACCTGCTGCGCGATGCCGACCTCGGCGTCGTACTGCACGAGGCGGCCCAGCGTCGCCTCACCGATCTGGAGGTTCCAGACTCAGGGGACGTCGTGGTCGTGGTCGGACCCGAGGGAGGGATCGGCGACGACGAGCTCGCGGCCTTCGCCGAGGGCGGCTCGACGCCGGTGCGGATGGGCAGCTCGGTGCTGCGCACCTCCACAGCCGGGGTTGCAGCGGTAGCCGCGCTGCTCTCGCGCACACCTCGCTGGTGGTGACCTGCGATCGCCTCGCGGGGTCCACTCGTTGCTCGAGTCGCCTCGGGCACCTCACTGCTCGACGGTGATCTCCTTGGTGTCCCGCCACGGGGGGAACCCCTCTCCGTCGGAGGGGTCGCTGTCGTGGACGACGAGCGTGTAGCTGCCGGGCGGCGCCTGGACGGTGAAGGAGTACGGCGCCATCGTGCAGCACTCCTCGGCAGTGGTGAACCCGCTCTTGACCACCTGGTCGCCCCGCATGAGCTCCCACTGCACGTTCGCCTCGAAAGCGTTGGCGAGCCCGCTGACCTCGAAGCTGCTCCGCACGACCTCACCCTCGGCGGGCTGGTCGATCCACACCTGTGCGCGCGGGTCGCCCTGCGTCGGGTACTCACCTAGGGGGAGGCTCAGCAGGGTGTCGACGCGCTGACCGTCGAGGACGATGCGGACGGGGTCTGCTGACTTCGTCGCGGCCTGGGCGGTGTGGACGAGCTGCTGGAAGCCGATCAGCTCCTCGGCGCCGACGCCCGCGGCTGTGAGCCGCCGATCCCCGGGCAGGTCCAGGCCGACGACGATCCGGCCGTCTGCGCGCTCGGCCCGGACCACCTCGGTGCCCGCCGGCCAGGGGGTCCGGTAGTCGGGGTCGTCGGGCGAGGCCGAAACCGCCTGGGAGAGCGCGCCCGGCAGCACGCCGGATCCAGTGCCGACGCGGTGGAGCTCACGGAACAGGCGTGGCCCCTGGCCGGTGTCGCCGACGTAGAACACCGGCACCGGCTCGACCGGCTCCACCGATCCCTCCGCCACCCCGGGCTCCGGAGCGTTGGTGGCGCCCGGGCCTTCGCCGAGCAACGCGACCGCGGTGATCGTCGCTGCGGTGGCCACCGCAGCCGCGCCGGCACCGAGGAACCAGCCGCGCCGGTGCTGCCTGGTGGCTGTCCGCGCGCGGATCTGGTCGAGGGAGTGTCGGGGCTCGACGTCGGACACGGCGTCGTCGAACATCCTCCGCATGCGCTCGTTGTCGGTCGGCTGGTTCATCGTGCGTCCTTCAGGTGGTTGCGGAGAGCCGCTGTGCCTCGGGAGGCATGGCTCTTGACGGCGCCGCGGCTGATCCCGAGGGTGTCGGCGATCTCGGCCTCGGACAGATCGAGGTAGTAGCGGAGCACGAGGACCTCGCGTTGCCGCTCCGGCAGGTGGGCCAAGGCGTCGAGGACGTGGGTACGGCGCTCGGCGGTCAGCGCTTCCACGTCCGCACCGGGATGCTCGTGCGAAGGGTCGGGTAGATGTCGTGCGCGGACTCCGCGGTGTCGGAGCACCGACCGCGATCGGTTCACCACGCTCTGCCGCAGGTACGCCAAGGCCTTGTCGGGCTCACGCAGCGAGCGCCACCGCCCGTGCATCGCGACGAACGCGTCCTGGACGACCTCCTCGGCCGTCTCGACGTCGCGGACCAGGAGCACCGAGAGGCGGACCAGGCGCCGGTAATGGGCGGCGTACATCTCCTCGACCGCGGCGTCGGGGTCCCACCTCACGGACACGGGCGGAGCACCCCCTGTGCGGAGTCGGGACATCGCCTCGGTGGTCACGCTAGTTGCACGCGCAGGTGCGGCGACTGGTTTACACGCCTGCTGCGGGAAATACAGTGACGGGATGAGCGGTGAACCAGACCCAGAGTGCCTGTTCTGCAAGATCGTCGCCGGCGAGATCCCTGCCGAGACCCTGCACGAGACGGACACGACCCTGGCGTTCCGCGACGTCGACCCGCAGGCGCCGGCGCACCTGCTGGTCATCCCGCGAGCGCACCACCCGAACATCGGTGCTCTCGCCTCGGCCGAGCCTGGGGTCGCGGTGGACCTGCTGAACGCCGTGGCCGCGGTCGCCGAGCAGGAGAGACTGGGCGAGGGCTACCGGCTGGTGTTCAACACCGGGGCGAGGGCACACCAGAGCGTGTTCCACGTGCACGCGCACGTGCTCGGCGGGCGCGACCTGGGCTGGCCGCCGGGCTGAGCTCACGAAGCGGGCGAGCACCCTCGACGGGTCAGAAGATCTCCTGCAGCATCGAGACGAGGTAGGGCACAGCGAAGGACAGCAGGAGCAGCCACGCCAGGATCCGGTGCGAGAGCCGGGTCGGGCGCAGAGAGGCGGACATCGCCACCAGCGCGCCCTCCTCGGTGTTCCGGTCCAGTCCCATCAGCTGCGCGTCCGCGGGCATGGCGGTGTGCTGGGTGAACCCGGCGACAGGGTCCAGGTCGGCCGGATCGTCGGGCGACCCGTCGTGCTCGCGCATCCGCCCACTCTAACCGCGTGTCCCCGCGCCTGAGCGTCAGCGACGGTCGACAGGGCTGGCCGATGCCACCCGAACCCGTACCATGGTCGTGCAAGCATCCCCGTGACCTCGGAGGGCCGGGCCGAACAGGCCGTTATGACTGAGATCCAGACGCCTCAGCACACGATCGTGGTGCCCGCGAGCATCCCCATGGTGTCCTTGCTCGGGCCCGGGGACGAGCACCTGGTCCTCATCGAGAAAAGCTTCCAGGCCGACATCCATGTCCGCGGCAACCAGATCAACCTCCGGGGCGAGTCGGCCGAGGTCGCGCTGGCCGAACGTCTCTTCGACGAGCTGGTCACCATCATCCGCACCGGGCAAGGGGTCAGCACCGAGACCGTGGAACGGGTGACGGCGATGCTTCGCGCGGAGACCAAGGAGCGTCCCGCCGACGTCTTGTCGATGAACATCTTGTCCAACCGCGGCCGCACGATCCGGCCCAAGACGCTGAACCAGAAGAGGTACGTCGAGGCGATCGACAAGCACACGATCGTGTTCGGGATCGGTCCCGCGGGCACCGGCAAGACCTACCTGGCGATGGCGAAAGCCGTCCAGGCTCTGCAGTCCAAGAGCGTCAACCGGATCATCCTCACCCGGCCGGCGGTCGAGGCGGGGGAGCGGCTCGGCTACCTCCCGGGCACCCTCAGCGAGAAGATCGACCCCTACCTGCGCCCGCTGTACGACGCCCTGCACGACATGGTCGACCCGGACACCATCCCGAAGCTGCTCGCCGCGGGAACCATCGAGGTGGCGCCCCTCGCGTTCTTGCGCGGGCGGTCGTTGAACGATGCGTTCATCATCCTCGACGAGGCGCAGAACACCTCGCCGGAACAGATGAAGATGTTCCTCACCCGCCTCGGCTTCGGGTCGAAGATGGTGGTCACCGGCGACGTCACCCAGGTCGACCTTCCGGGCGGCACCCGCAGCGGCCTGCGAGTCGTCGAAGGCATCCTCACCGGCATCGAGGACGTCGGGTTCAACCGGCTCACCGCCCATGACGTGGTCCGGCACCGGCTCGTCGGTCACATCGTTGCGGCCTACGACGAGTACGAAGCCCGCGGTGACACGGGGACCCCCGGCCACCGGGTCCTCAAGTGAGCGGCGCCCGCCGAGCTCGCCGCCACCTCGCCCGATGAGCATCGAGGTGCTCAACGAGTCCGGGACCGATGTCGACGTCGGCGAGCTCTCCACGCTCTCGCGTTTCGTGATGGAGCAGATGCGGGTGCATCCGATGGCCGAGCTGTGCATCAAGCTGGTGGACGAGGACACGATCGCCTCGCTCAACGAGAGGTGGATGGACAGCGCCGGCGTGACCGACGTACTCGCGTTCCCGATGGACGAGCTACGCCCGGGCCTGGTCACCGAGGAGCCCGAGGAGGGAGTTCTCGGAGACCTGGTGCTGTGCCCGTCGGTTGCCGACCGCCAGGCCGGTGAGGCCGGGCACCCGACGGCGGTCGAGATCGACCTGCTGACGGTGCACGGCATCTTGCACCTGCTCGGCTACGACCACGCGGAGCCGGCCGAGCACGAGGAGATGTTCGGCCTGCAGGACCGGTTGCTCGCCGAGTGGCAGGAGTCCCGACGTGACCGCGGGTGACCTCTGGCTGCTCGCACTGGCGGTCCTCTGCGTCGCCGCGGCAGGTGTGCTCACCAGCGCGGAGGCCGCGCTGTCCTCGATCTCCAAGACGCGTGCCGAGGAGCTGTCCGCCGAAGGCAAGCCGGGCGCGGGACGGCTGCTCACCATCGTCGAGGACCCACCGCGCTACCTGAACACCGCGCTGTTCCTGCGGATGCTGTTCGAGATCGCCGCGATCGTGCTGGTCACCAAGGTGATGCTCGACCTGATCGAGGGACGCAGCGACCTCGGCAGCTCGCTGGCAACGGCCAGGACCTGGGCCGCGATGGCTGCGGCGGCAGGCTCGATGCTCGTGGTGTCCTTCGTGGTGATCGGGGTCGCGGCGCGCACCCTCGGTCGCCAGCACTCGCAGGGCGTGGCCACCTGGTCCTCCGGTGTGCTGATCGCGGCCGCCAGGGTGCTCGGCCCCATCGCCCAGCTGTTGATCCTGCTGGGCAACGTGATCACGCCCGGGCGCGGGTTCAGCGAGGGCCCGTTCGCCTCCGAGGCGGAGCTGCGGGAGCTGGTCGACCTGGCCGAGTCGAGCAACGTGATCGAGTCCGTCGAGCGCAAGATGATCCACTCGGTCTTCGAGCTCGGCGACACGATCGTCCGCGAGATCATGGTGCCGCGCACCGACATGGTGTTCATCGAGAAGCACAAGAGCCTGCGCCAGGCGATGTCACTGGCGCTGCGCAGCGGCTTCTCGCGGATCCCGGTGATCGGGGAGAACCTCGACGACATCGTCGGCTTCGCCTACCTCAAGGACATCACCAAACGCGTCTTCGACCGGCACGAGGCCGAGACCACCGAACGCGTGGAGACGGTGATGCGACCAACCATCTACATCCCCGACTCCAAGCCTGTCGACGAGCTCCTGCGCGAGATGCAGGCTGCGCGCAAGCACGTGGCCGTCGTCGTCGACGAGTACGGCGGCACGGCCGGCCTGGTCACCATCGAGGACGTCCTCGAGGAGATCGTCGGCGAGATCACCGACGAGTACGACGAGGCGCAGATCGAGGTGGAACAGCTCGCCAACGGGTCCACCCGGGTCAGCTCGCGCTATCCCGTCGACGACCTCAAGGAGATCTGTGGGATCGGCATCGACGACGACGACGTGGACACGGTGGGCGGCCTGATGGGCAAGCACCTCGGCAGGGTGCCGATCCCCGGGTCGGTGGTCGAGTCGCACGGGCTCCGTTTCGAGGCGGAGTCGCCCTCGGGTCGACGCAACCGGATCGGCACCGTGCTGATCACCCGGATGGAACCGGTCGAGGAGCCGCCTCCTGCCGAGGAGCCGTACCCTGACTCGCATGCCGGGTGAGAGTGCGCCGCACGAGCGGGCCGACGCCGAGGACCTGAAGATCGTGGGCCTGGCCAGGGCGGCCCGGGCCCGGACCCGGGCGCCGGAGGGCGCGTGCGTCCGGGACACCGACGGCCGGACCTACGCAGCGGCCACGGTGGGCCTCCCGTCGCTGGAGCTTTCGGCGGCTCAGGTCGCGGTGGCGATGGCGGCCTCGAGTGGCGCCGCCGGGCTCGAGGCTGCCGTCGTGCTCGGGGAGGCGACCGTTCCCCGCGACGCCGACCTGGCCGCGGTGCGTGACTTCGGTGGGGCCGGGGTCACCTTCCTGCTCGCCGGACCGGACGGCTCTGTCTTCGACTCACTGACCAGCTGATACGCGCGTCAGTGCACCACGCGGTAGGTCAAGAAGGTGACGAAGTCCGACTGCGCGGCGCTCACCTGCTCGAGCTCGACGTCGCCCTCCGAGCCGTCGAAGAGCCGCTTCCCGGCGCCGAGCACCACCGGTGCCACGATCACCGTGAGCTCGTCGACGTACCCGGCGGCGAGTGCCTGCCGGATCGTGTCCGCACCGCCCATCACGCTCACGTCCTTGTCGCCGGCGGCCGCCCGCGCCGCGTGCATCGCCGTGTCCAGGTCGCCCACGAACTCGAAGCCCGACTCCTCGGGCGGCTGGTCCTGCGTGCGGTGGGTGAGGATGAAGAACGGGATGTCCCACGGGTTGTGCCCGCCCCACGCGCCGGCTGCGTCGTAGGTCCCCCGGCCGCCGACGACGGCCCGCACGTTGGACATCGCCTCCTCCAGGAAGCGCTTGTCCAGACCGGTTGCCTCGCCCCGGGGCTCCTCGTCGTAGCTCCATGGTCCACCGAAGACCCAGTAGTGCAGGCGTTCCCCGCCGGTACCCAGGCCGCGTCCAGGGCGGTCATCGGGTCCGGTGATGTATCCGTCCAAGGACATGGTGATGCCGGCGACGACCTTGCCCATGTCGATCCACCTCCACAGCTCGTAAGTCTTGTCCGCAGGAACGACCCGGGCTGCGCCCGGAACTCATCGCCGCCGGCCAGGCAGCAGTCGCGGTGCGCGAGAGAGGCGGCTTTCAGTAGGTTGTCCTCGTGAGCGAAGTCGTGGGCTGGGCAGCACATGAACAGGCGGTGGCAGGGCTGCGCGCGTCGTACGACGCGATCCCGGTCGGCGCGCCGGTGCGTCTGGCGAAGCGGACCTCGAACCTGTTCCGCCCCCGCGACCGCAACCGGCAGCCGGGACTCGACGTCTCGGGGCTGCGCGGTGTGATCGACATCGACGTCGAGAACCGGACGGCCGAGGTGCAGGGGATGTGCACCTACGAGGACCTCGTCGACGCCACCCTTCCGCACGGGCTGATCCCGCTGGTCGTGCCGCAGCTGCGCACGATCACGCTCGGCGGCGCGGTGACCGGGCTCGGCATCGAGTCCACGTCCTTCCGGAACGGCCTGCCGCACGAGTCCGTGCTCGAGATGGACGTGTTCACCGGCGACGGGGACGTGGTCACGGCCGACCCGGGGGGCGAGCACGCGAGACTGTTCCGTGCCTTCCCGAACTCCTACGGGAGCCTCGGCTACGCGACCAGGATCCGCATCGAGCTCGAGCCGGTTCCGGCCTACGTCACCCTCCGGCACATCCGCTTCGACGACCTCGACGCGCTCGCGAAGGGCATCGACGTGGTCGTCGACCAGCGGGAGTGGGAAGGTACCCGGGTCGACGCGGTCGACGGCGTGGTGTTCGCGCCGAACGAGGCGTACCTCACCCTGGCCAGGTGGACCGTCCAGCCGGCCGACGTGGATGCCGCAGCCACCAGTGACTACTCGGGTGACGCGATCTACTACCGCTCGATCCAGCAGCGGGAGCACGATGCGCTCACCATGCACGACTACCTGTGGCGGTGGGACACCGACTGGTTCTGGTGCTCGCGGGCCTTCGGCGCCCAGAACCCCAAGGTGCGGAGGCTGTGGCCCAAGAGGTACCTGCGCAGCGACGTGTACCACCGCATCGTCGGGCTCGAGCATCGCTTCGGTGTCAAGCAGCGGATCGACGCCAGACGAGGCCGGCCGCCGCAGGAGCGGGTGGTCCAGGACGTCGAGGTCCCCGTCGACCGGGTCGCGGACTTCCTGCGCTGGTTCGAGACAGGCGTCGGGATGCGGCCGGTGTGGCTGTGCCCGATCCGGCTGCGCGAGACCGGCGGCCCCGGAAGCGCGAGCACCTGGCCGACGTACCCCCTCGAGCCGGCCACCACCTACGTCAACGTCGGCTTCTGGGGCACCGTCTCGATCGAACCCGGCGCCGCGGACGGCGACGTCAACCGCGCGGTCGAGGCGAAGGTGACCGATCTCGGCGGACACAAGTCGCTGTACTCCGACGCGTACTACGACCGGGAGACGTTCAGCCGGCTCTACGACGAAGCGAACCTGACGGCCGTGAAGCACAGCTACGACCCGGAAGACCGGTTGACCGGTCTCTACGAGAAGGTGGTGAAGCGCCGATGACGTTGAGCGTGGCCCCGGCGGGGACCGAACAGCGCGTGTCGATCGGTGAGGCGATGTCCACGTTGCTCAGCGACGGGATTCCCTTCGGCTTCACCGCCTACGACGGCAGCAGCGCGGGTCCGCCGGATGCGAAGATCCGGCTCCACCTGCGCAACGAGCGCGGCCTGTCCTACCTGCTCACCGCTCCAGGGGACCTCGGCATGGCCCGCGCCTACGTCGCCGGCGACCTGGTAGTCGAGGGCGCACACCCCGGGGACCCCTACGACGCCATGGTGCTGCTGATGCGCCACCTGAACTTCCGGGTGCCGAAGCCGGCCGAGGCGCTGAGGATCGTCCGCAGCCTCGGGCTCGGACACCTGCGGCCGCCGCCGCCGCCGCCGCAGGAGCACCTGCCCAAGTGGCGACGTGCGCTGGAGGGGATGCGGCACTCCAAGGAGCGCGACGCCGCGGTGATCCAGCACCACTACGACGTGTCCAACCGCTTCTACGAGATGGTGCTCGGGCCGTCGATGACCTACACGTGCGCCTGCTACCCACGCGAGGATGCGACGCTCGAGGAGGCACAGGCCAACAAGTACGACCTGGTCTGCCGCAAGCTCGGGCTCAAGTCGGGGGACCGGCTGCTCGACGTCGGCAGCGGCTGGGGCGGAATGGTCCGCCACGCGGTCCAGGAGTACGGCGTGACCGCTGTCGGGGTGACCCTGTCACGGCAGCAGGCGGCCTGGGCCCAGGAGGCGATCAAGCGCGAGCGCCTCGACGACCGGGCCGAGGTCAGGTACGGCGACTACCGGGACCTCGAAGACACCGGGTTCGACGCGGTCAGCTCGATCGGCCTCACCGAGCACATCGGCGTGCGCAACTACCCGTCGTACTTCGGGTTCCTGCGCTCCAGGCTCCGTCCCGGAGGCCGGCTGCTGAACCACTGCATCACCCGCGCAGACACCAAGGCCTCCGACACCGGCGCGTTCATCGACCGCTACGTCTTCCCGGACGGCGAGCTGGCCGGGTCGGGCCGGATCATCACCGCTATCCAGGACACCGGCATGGAGGTGCGTCACGAGGAGAACCTGCGCGAGCACTACGCGTTGACGCTGACCGGCTGGTGTCGCAACCTGCGCGACAACTGGGACGCATGCGTCGAGGAGGTGGGTGGCGGCACGGCCCGGGTATGGGGCCTCTACATGGCCGGCTCCCGGCTCGCATTCGAACGCAACGAGCTCCAGCTGCACCAGGTGCTCGCGGTGCGCACGCACCCCTCCGGCGACGCCGAGTTCCCGCTGCGGCCCACGTGGTTGGGCTGAGCCACGTGGTTCCGAGATGACGACCGCCTGGACGCTGACGGTCGACTGCGCTCACCCGCCGACGGTGGCCGCCTTCTGGAGGCTGGCGCTGGGCTACGTCGACGCGGCACCACCCGCCGGCTGGGACACGTGGGAGGCGTGGCTCACCCACTTCGAGGTGCCCGAGGAGGAGTGGGACGACGGAGCCACGTTGGAGGACCCCGACGGCCGGCTGCCGAAGGTGTCGTTCCTCAAGGTGCCGGAGGGCAAGGTCGCCAAGAACCGCCTGCACCTGGACCTCCAGGTGGCCGGTGGCCGCCACCAGCCGCAGGAGGTGAGGCTGGGCCGGATCACCGAGACGGTGGAGCGGCTGCGGGCGGCCGGCGGGACGGTGCTGCGCGAGGATCGCTTCGACGGCGCGCTGGACCACGTGGTGATGGCCGACCCGGAAGGCAACGAGTTCTGTGTCGTCTAGCGCTGGGTCGTCGGGTGAGGATGACCGCAGCGGTTTCCGCAGTGGGT
>CADCUJ010000104.1 GCA_902805855.1 uncultured Nocardioidaceae bacterium | reverse complement strand
CCGGCTCTCCAGAGGCCGGCTCTACAGAGGCCGGCTCTACAGATGAGCGAGGGCGGCCACTGTGCGTGGCCGCCCTCGATGGTCGAGACCTGGACCGGGGGGAGGTCCAAGCAGGACGAGCCGGGGGGTGGCTCGGGTCTCAACGGGGACGGGGGGATGTCCCACTACCAATGGTGGCTCTTGCCCGGGCTGCCGGGAAGATGACGGTGCCTGCAGAACGGTGCACTTCACAAACATGCGCGCGGGTTCACGTCCGCGACCGACTGACGAAGCGCCGGCTCAACGACCCCGACGGCCCAACTTCGCCAGGCCGGCCGTGAAACCTGAACGTTTGCGGAGGACTCTGGTGGGAATCGCAGAGTCGTTTGCGGCTCGAGCAGGTTTCGGGCCATGCAGCACCCTGAAGGGACCATCTCGATGTCGAGCCAGCAAGCCGATCCGGCCACCGAGTGCGGGGTCGGCAGCCGACATCCTGCGGGCCGCCGCATCAGCACCGAGACCAGGTGGGCCTACATGACGAGCGAGCTGACGCGGCTCGTTCTGGCAGTGAGCGGAGTACTCATCGCCTCGGCAGTTGCCGACGCGACCGACTACGGCATCCAGGAGGCGTGGTTCCACATCAGCCTGCTCACCACCGGCTACTTGGTGAGCCGCGGACTGGCCAAGTCCCGCAGCAGGGAGTTCTACGACGATGACCGCGACGTGGGCGACCGTTCGAAGCTCAACCGAGACCACCGCAGGAGCGAACCTTCCGCACAGTCCCCGGCGCGGCCTGTCTCGCCAGTGCCCGAAGAAATCCAGGGTGGTCGGCGACCGTAAAGGGCGGTAGCGTACGGGCTGGGGTCAAGAAGCTGGCTTACCTAGGTCGAAGTGCTTCATCTGCGCCGTGCACGTGGCTGCGCGGAACGGCTGCTGCTGCTTCCTGAGCTCTCCCGCTGGAGCCCGCCATGGCTGCATCGAACATGGCCGATGCCCTCGCCGTTGCTGCCCGCGAAATCGGTTCGCCTTCCACTCTCGAGGAGACGTTGTCTCGAATCGTGCAGGCGGCCGCACGGTCAGTCGACGGCATGGAACACGTCGGAATCTCCCTGGGCCACAGCAGTGGCGAGATCGAGACCGTGGCATCCACCGATCACCTCGTGGACCAGCTCGACCAACTGCAGTACGACCTCGGCGAAGGACCCTGCCTGTATGCCGTCGACCGGGAACCGGTCATCGTGGTCGAGAACGCCGCCCGCGAGCATCGCTGGCCGCGGTTCATCCCGGCGGCGGTGCAGGAAGGGTTACGCTCGCAGATCGGTCTTCGGCTCTATGCCGACGACCAGACCCTGGGCGGACTGAACCTCTACTCGACGACGCAGGACAGCATCCATCCAGACGTCGTCCATATCGCTGAGCTGTTCGCCGCACACGCCGCGATCGCCCTCCAGCGGTCCATCCGCGAGGCAGACCTCAACCAGGCCCTCTCCACACAGAAGATGATCGGGCAGGCCATCGGCATCCTGATGGAGCGCTACCAGATGGACGAGGACCAAGCCTTCAAGTATCTGGTGCGGGTGTCGTCGTACTCCGGTGTCAAGCTACGAGACGTCGCCGCCGCCGTGAACGAACAGGCCAGGGCCACCGCGACCAAGACGCCACGAGCCAGCCTTGAGAGGGCCAGGTCACGCACGCCTGCACCCCGGAGTCACGTGATTGCCTCAGGTGGTGTGCCAAAGCAGCGACAGCGGTGAGGCGGCGTTCGTGATGAGGGCTGCCGCCACAGCGAGCGTCGGGCGAGCAGGTCAGGGCCGAGGACTCACAGCCCGGTCCTACGCCTTCTCAGTGGCTTCGTTCGCCTGTCGACGACCTTCTGGGCCACGTCGCGCAGTTCGGTGTTGCTCGTGGAGGAGATGCGGACCAGAAACCGGAGGGCGCGGCCCTCGTCGAGCTCGTGGCGCTCCATGACGATCCCGAGCGCCTGCCCGATGACCTTGCGGGCGGCCAGCGCCGACCGCATGCTTTCGTTCTGGCGGACGTGGCCCAGGGCGAGAGCGGCGTGCGCCGCGAGAAGGTCTGCAATGTGGCGCGCGTCCGGGACGACGGCGTCCTTGGTCGTCGAGTACAGGTTCAGGCCGGCAACCTCCTCGCCGTCGCTGTACATCTCGACGCCGAGCTGGGAACGTACACCGGCCGCTCTGGCGCCGCGGACGTACGTCGGCCACCGCTTCTCCAGCGCCGTGTCCTCGACCTGGTAGTCGGCTCCACGCCTGATCGCGTCGACGCAGGGACCCTCGCCGAGGCTGTACTGCAGCGCGTCGAGGTCCCATGCCAGCTGGTCGGTCCCCGCCATGGTCTCGAGCCGACCGTCACTGTGGCACACGGTGACGGTCGCTGCGTCGAAGCCGGGCACCGATACCTTCGCTGCCTGGACGATCGCCTCGAGGGTCGCCTCGACGGTGTGCTCGGCGTCCATGGTCTGCGCTGCCTCAGCGAGTGTGTCGGCAACGTCGCGTTGAGTGGACATGCTGCTCCTGGTGGTTGCGGTCTGACTGGTCAGACGCTGCGACCCCGGGATTAGAAGCGGCGGCGTGAGGCCTGCTGAGCTGAAGGGCTCACTCGTCAATCACGGTACACCCCGGGCGCTTCCCCGTGTCCGGCTGAAACCGAGGGAGGCCGGTTGCGAGCCGCTCGATGCGGTCATCGCAGCAGCAGGTTGAGCAGCACGGTCAACACGACGGAGGCGACCACCGATATCAAGATCATCGTCAGGCATCCCGCGGCACCACCGACTGGACGAATCCGCACTGGGCTCATGTGATGCAGTTCCCGCAAAAGCGGACTACATGCGAGTAACTTTGCCGGTGACCCGAGGAGGGGCAGATGAGGCGCAGAGACAGCCACGACGACGACCAAGAGCGGCAGCACGCAACCTCCGGCGAGCATGCCGCGTATCCAGTCGAGAGCGAGTACGACGAGGGTCGCCAGCGCGACGCATACGGCGGCATCAACTGGGGCGCGGGGTTCTTCGGCTGGCTGGTGGCCATCGCCGTGGGCGTCTTGCTGACCAGCATCGTCGGTGCGATCGCGGCCGGCGCCGGAAGCAGCGCCAACGTGTCTCAATCCGATGCCGAGCGCCAAGCGGGGACCATCGGCATCGTGGCCGCGGTGATCCTCCTGGTGATCTTGCTGCTCGCCTACTACACGGGCGGCTACGTCGCAGGGCGGATGTCTCGGTTCGACGGTGGAAAGCAGGGACTGGCCGTGTGGCTGATCGGGCTCGTGGTCACGATCATCGCGGTCGTGCTCGGAGTTGTCTTCGGCTCGGAGTACAACATCTTGGACCGGGTCAGCCTGCCCAACCTGCCGATCTCAGGCGACGAGCTCAGCGTGGGCGGCCTCATCACCGCGGTGGCGATCCTGCTCGGAACACTGCTGGCCGCAATGGCCGGCGGCAAGGTGGGCTCGCGCTATCACCGCAAGGTGGACCGGGCCGGCTACCTGTAGCCAGGCACAAGGCCCATCTCAACCAGCACAAACCCCATCTCAACGAGCACGAGGCCCATCTCAACGAGCACGAGGCCCCATCTCAACGGGAACGAGGGGAGGGTCAGCGCAGCGGGGTGACGTCGAACTGCATGGGTGGGTCGGCGATCACGTCCTGAGCGGCGACCAAGGCAATCTCCCTGCGCCCGAGGTCGGCGGTGGCCTGCAGGATGCCGAAGACGCTGGAGGCGGTGCGGGCCAGGGCGGTTGGCGCCTCCTGGGTGCCGAGCAGGTGCGCGAGGAACAGTGCCGCCGTGACGTCGCCGGTGCCGGTCGGTGTCAGCGGCAGCTCCGGGGTGCGCACGACCCAGGCCCCATCGGGTGAGACCGCGGCCATGCCGAGTGTGTCGGCCGGGTCGTCGTCGGTGCGGACGCTGGTCACCAGGACAGTGTGCGGGCCGACCTCACGTAGCTGGTCGGCTGCGGCGAGCACGTCCGCCATGGTGGCCGTCTCGCGTCCGGTGAGGAAGTCGAGCTCGAACTGGTTCGGGGTGGCGATGTCGCAGGCGGGCACGACCTGGTCGCGCATGAACTCAGGGATGCCGGGCCGGACGAAGAACCCTCTGCCCACGTCCCCCATCACCGGGTCGCAGCAATACACGGCCTCCGGGTTGTGCCCCTTGACCTTGGCCACCGACTGCAGCACCACCTGACCGACCTCCTCGGCCCCCTGGTAGCCCGAGAGCACCGCGTCGCAGTCGCCGAGGACGCCGCGGTCCTCGATGCCCTGCACCACCTCGGAGATGTCCGCTGCCCGCAGCAGCGGTCCGCGGACGCCGTCGTAGGAGGTGTTGTTGGAGAAGTGCACGGTGAGCACCGGCCACACCTCGACGCCGAGGCGCTGGAGCGGGAAGACCGCAGCACTGTTGCCGGCGTACCCGTAGGCGACAGATGACTGGATCGACAAGATGTTCACCGAGCCGATCCTGCCATGCAGGCCCGCCGCTCAGCCGAGCTGGACCGACCGTTTCGACAGGCCCATCCAGTAGCCGTCCACCACCTGCTCGCCGGGCGCGCCCGGGTCGCTCGAAGCGCCGAGCGCGACGAACAGCGGGGTGTAGTGCTCGACCGTGGGATGTGCATAGGGCATCCCGGGCGCTCTGGACCGGTACGCCGCCAGCTCGTCGACGTCGCCTCGTGCCAGCGCGTCCGCGGCCCACGCGTCGAAGTCGCGGGACCAGCCCGGAACCTCGGCGTCGATCCGGAACTCGCGCAGGAAGGGCAGGCCGTGGGTGAGGAAGCCGGAGCCGATCACCAGGACACCCTCGTCGCGCAGCGGGCCCAGCCGCCGGCCCAGGGCGAGCAGCCGTTCCGGGTCCTGCGTCGGCAGGGACATCTGCAACACCGGGATGTCACCGGCCGGGTACATGATCTTCAGCGGCACCCAGGCCCCGTGGTCGAGGCCCCTGCTGACGTGCTGGTGCACCGGCTCGGTCTGCGGCATCATCGCCGCCACCCGGTCGGCGAGCGCACTGGCGTCCGGCGTCTCGTAGGTCATCTCGTAGTACTTCTGGGCGAAGCCCCCGAAGTCGTAGACCAGCGGCGTCCGAGCCGCAGTCGCGCTGAGGCTCACCGGTGCGGACTCCCAGTGCGCGGAGACGATCACGATCGCGGTAGGCCTGGGCAGGTCCCCGGCCCAGGCCCGAAGCTGCGAAGTCCACACCGGGTCGTCGAGGAGCGGCGGAGCACCGTGACCGATGTAGAGCGCAGGCATCCGGGCGTCGTACGGCGCGGTGTCTGCGCGATCGGGCACCTGCCAAGCCTATCCGCCGGCGGCGGAGCCTAGGGCAGCGTCCAGTCGACGGGTGTTCCTCCCTGCTTCTGCAGCAGGTCGTTGACGCGGCTGAACGGCCGTGACCCGAGGAAACCGCGTGAGGCAGACAGCGGGCTCGGGTGCGCCGACTCCACCCAGGGGACGGCACCGAGCAGAGGCTTGAGGGTCTGCGCGTCCCGGCCCCACAAGATCGCAGCCATCGGTCCGCCCCTGCCGGCGAGGGCACGGATCGCCTGCTCGGTGACCTGCTCCCACCCGCGACCCCGGTGG
Organism: uncultured Nocardioidaceae bacterium; assembly: GCA_902805855.1. Taxonomy (GTDB): domain Bacteria; phylum Actinomycetota; class Actinomycetes; order Propionibacteriales; family Nocardioidaceae; genus Nocardioides_C. The sequence goes on along the minus strand of CADCUJ010000104.1, from coordinate 10,442 downwards.
GAGCCGGCGACCCCTGGCCTCACGGTGAGCACCCGGTTCAGCAGCAGCACTCCCTGATCGGCCCACGGGGTGAGGTCACCGCTCGGCGGCACCGGGACCCCGAGGTCGGTGTGCAGCTCCCGGAAGATGTTCGCCAGGCTCTTGGGGACCGGGCGCACGTGAGCGCCGACCGAGAACGAGAGCCCCACCGCGTGTCCCGGTGTCGGATACGGGTCCTGCCCGACGACGAGGACCCGCACCTTCGACAGGGGCCGACCGAAGGCGCGCAGGATGTGCTCTCCGCGGGGAAGGTAGGTGTGCCCGGCGGCGACCTCCGCTCTCAGGAATTCGCCCATCGCGGTGATCTTCTCCTCGACGGGCAGGAGGGCCTCGGCCCAGTCCGGCGCCATCAGACCCCGGTCGACGAGGTCGGGGAGCCCTGACGCCACCATGCCGAGCAAGCCTAGAGGGGCTGCCGCAGCCTGGTGACGATCCGGGTGGCCGCCGCGCGCATGGCGTCGGCGAAGGGGTGGAAGGCAAGGGCTCGTAGCTGGTCGGTGAACCGGCCGTTCACCCACGGGTCCTTCGCGCAGACGTCGTGTCCGCGGGAGGCGGCGTACATGTCCACGAAGTCGGCGTCGTGGCTGCGCGCGGCCCGGCGCATGGCCGTCCGCAACAAGCGTGCGACGCGGTCCGCAGTGGCGTAGTCGCCCTCGGCCAGTGGCAGCAGCCGCGGGCAGGAGCCCGTGCGAGGGGCGATCCGCGGATAGCCGACGAGCACCACGCGAGCCCTGGGCGAAGCGTCCGCGATGTCTCGTAGGGCGCTGCCGAGTCGTCGTCCGATGACGGCGACCTGCTTCGCCGGGCGTACTCCGTCGCGGAGCAGGCGCTCGGTGCACGGCGCTCCGCTCGGGTCGGTCGATCGCAGGCTCGCGCAGGTGCGCAACAGGCTCCCGAACAGGTTGAAGTCGTTGCCACCGATGCCGAGCGTGACCAGGTCGGTGCCTCGGCGAAGCGCGTCCAGCTGCGCCGGCACGGTCACGGTGCGGAAGGTGCGCTGCGGTCGCCGGAGGTCGGCGATGTCCGCCGCACTGCACGAGACGTCGGTGAAGCCATCGACCTCGAGACGTCGGGCCACCAGCGACGGGTAGTTGCCGTCCGAGCGCAGGCAGCCGTCGGCCAGGTCGGTCGCCGGGACGTACGGCGCCGCCGTGTAGGAGTCGCCCAGCGCCACGTACTGCTGGTACGACGGGGGAGCAGTCGTGCCGGTCTCGGACGGCCGATCGGCCTGCGACCGCGGCGGACCCCCCGTGCACCCGGAGGCCAGCAGCACCGTCACCGACAACCAGCAGGCGGCCCTGGCTGCGCGCAACGCCGACTCCTCACTCGTACCACCGGCTGTCCGGTGACGATAGCCGGGTCGACCAAGCCGGAACCCCGCCGCGACGACGAGACCGGCCTCCCGGGGAGTGCCCGGGAGGACTGGTCTGGCGAGCGGAGTCGGCGGCTACCTCTTGATGCGGTAGCTGGCCAGCACCGGCCGGTGGTCCGAGCCGTAGCCGGTCAGGACCCGCTGGGCGCTCACCGGGGTGCCGCGGCGCTTCAGGTGGTGCACGTAGTCGATCAGCCGGTCACCGCTGCCGTGGGTGCCGATCCTGGGCATTCCCATGCGCCGGTAGCTCGCGGCGACGTTCACCTGGTCGAGGTTGTGGTAGGGGAACACGCGAGGCTGCAGGACCACGTCGCGGCGGTAGTTGACGTTGAAGTCACCGGTCACGAACACCGCGGCCCCGGTCGCGTGGAGCTCGGTGATGAGCGACCTCAGGCCCGCCATGTGCTGGCGGTAGAGCTCCAGCCGCTCGGGGTTCTTGGTGTTGGGCCCGCCGTCGGCGCCCTGGACGCTGGGAACTGCGTGGTTGTTCAGCACGTACATCAGCCGGCCGGTGGCCCGATGGCGCAAGAGCACCCAGTTGACGTACTTGGCCTTCAGCGTGGAGGGACCGGCGCCGCTGGAGCCCACGTAGGTCCGCTCCGAGACCTTCTTGGTGCCGGAGTCCTGGAGGCTGAACGTCGCGGACCGGTAGAGGATCGGCGTGGCGTTCTGCTCGGGGAGGTCGGTCATCAGGGCCGCCCACTTGCATCCGGCGCAGTCGATCATCTGCGCGCGGACCGCGTCCCGGCGTGCCTTGACTCCCATCTCCTGCAGGCCGATGACGTCTGCACCGTCAGTGGCGATCCGCTTCAGCTCGGCTACCACTGTGTCGGCTGAGCGACCGTACTCGGTGTTGTAGGTGGCCACCGTGACCGAGCTTCCGGTGTCCGTGCGGTAGCCGGCGCGCTGGCTCGCCTGGGCAGTGGTGGCGGCGGCGGTGCCGGCTGTGAGCAGTAGGCCGCAGGCCCCGGCGATGACCGAGAGTCGTCGACTGTTCATGGTGTTCTGTGCCTTCCAGGGGAATGGATGCGTCTGGCATCCACAGTGGGATCTTCCCCCTTTTGGGAGATATGTCCATTTTGCTTTGGGCACAGCTCGGGCACCGGGTTTCGCAAAGAAAAAGTGAAATTAGCCCGAAAGGACTAGGCGTCCGGGGAAGGGCCCGACCTGGCGAAGCAGAGCGGGGCGGGCGTCGTCAGCGACGCTCGGACGAGCGCACGTGCTTGTCGTGCATCGGCTCGGTCTCGCTGAGCACCCTGAGGTACTCCGAGGCCCAGGCCTTCACGTCGTTCTCGGCGACGGACTTGCGCATGGCCCGCATCCGCCGGCCCTTCTCCTTGGGTGAGGCGGTGAGCGCCTCGAGGATCGCGCCCTTCATCCCGTTGATGTCGTAGGGGTTGACCAGGTAGGCCTGGCGCAGCTCGTCCGCGGCACCGGCGAACTCCGAGAGCACGAGAGCACCGTCGTCCTGGAACCGGCAGGCGACGTACTCCTTCGCGACCAGGTTCATCCCGTCGCGCAGCGGAGTGATGACCATGACGTCGGCGGCCTGGTAGAGAGCGGCCATCTCCTCGCGGGGGTAGGAGGTGTGCAGGTAGGAGATCGCCGGGCGGCCGATACGCCCGAGGTCGCCGTTGATCCGCCCGACCAGCCGGTCGATGTCGTCGCGCAGCCTGCGGTACTGCTCGACCCGCTCCCGCGAGGGAGTCGCCACCTGCACGAACACGGCGTCCTCGACGTCGAGCGCCCCGTCGTTCAACAGCTCGCTGTAGGCCCGCAGCCGGGCGTAGATGCCTTTGGTGTAGTCGAGGCGGTCGACGCCGAGCAGCAGCCAGCGGGGGTTGCCCAGCTGGCCTCGGATCTCCTTCGCCCGGGACTGGACCGACTCGCTGCGGGCCAGCTCCTCGAGACCGTGCGAGTCGATGGAGATCGGGAAGGCACCGGCCTCGACCCGGCGCCCGTCGGGGAGGTAGACGGTGTCGCGATGGGTCTTGTGGCCGACCCGCTGGCGCACCAGCCGCACGAAGTTGGCGGCGGCGCCCGGCCGCTGGAACCCCACGAGGTCAGCGCCCAACAGTCCCTCGAGCAGCCGACGACGCCACGGCAGCTGCTGGAACAGCTCGGTCGGAGGGAACGGGATGTGCAGGAAGAAACCGATCCGCAGATCCGGACGCAGCGCGCGCAGCATCGCGGGGACCAGCTGGAGCTGATAGTCGTGCACCCACACCATCGCGCCCTCGGCGGCGACCTCGGCCGCCTTCTGGGCGAAGCGCTGGTTCACCGTCTCGTAGGAGTCGAACCACTCCCGGTGGAACTCGGGCTTCGCGACGACGTCGTGGTAGAGGGGCCACAGGGTCGAGTTCGAGAACCCCTCGTAGAACTCGGCGATCTCCTGCTCGCTCAGCGGGACGGGGACCAGGGTGAGCCCGTCGTCGACGAAGGGCTCGGTCTCGCCCTCGGTGCCTCCGGACCACCCGAGCCAGGCCCCGTCGTTGTCCCGCATCACCGGTTGGATCGCGGTGACCAGTCCGCCTGGCGAGCGGCGCCACTCCACGGAGCCGTCGGGGTTCACCGTCCGATCGACCGGGAGCCGGTTGGCCACCACGACGAGGTCAGCGCTCTGCTTCGGAGTGTCGGTGGCCATGTCGATCACCCTAGTTGCTGCCGCGGTGGTCCGGTGCCGGCGATCGCCTGCCGTCGTCCGCGCCGTAGCGCACCCCGATCTGCTCCCGGATGCGGTCCATCAGCCGCATCAGCGCCACGGTCTCGTCCAGTGGCACCAGCGGGCTCTCGGTCTCCCCGTTGCGCAGGCAACGCATCACCTCCTGTGCCTCGTCGGCCAGGCCGGTGCCGGTGACCCGCTCGGTGATCGTCTCCGTCCCGTCGTCGCCGACCCAGGTCGCCTCCGTCGGCTGGTGGAACGGCTCGGCGATGTCGACGCGACCGGTCTCGGTCGCGATCGAGGCGGTCCGTGGCGAGCGGCCGGTCATCGTCGATGACAGCGAAGCCACCGCTCCGCTCGGGTAGCCCAGGCTCAGCGACAGGTTGAGGTCGATCCCGCTGGGAGCCAGGCTCGCCGCAGCGCCCACCTGGTCGGGTGCGCCCAGGAACAGGTGAGCGAAGGTGAGCGGGTAGATGCCCATGTCGAGCAGCGCCCCACCGCCGAGCTCGGGGGCGAGCAACCGGTCGGTGTCCGGGCGGTCCACGAAGAAGCCAAGGTCCGCGCGCACCTGCTGGAGCCGGCCCAGCACGCCGTCGGAGGCGAGCTGGACGAGACGCCGGACCACCGGGTTGCAGCGCATCCACATGGCCTCCATGAAGAACAGCCGCCGCGCACGGGCCTCGGCGACGAGCTCCTCGGCGTCCCGCGCATTCAGCGTGAGGGCCTTCTCGCACAGCACCGGCTTGCCTGCCTCGAACGCCATCAGGGTGTCCTGCTTGTGCAGCGCGTGCGGAGTGGCGACGTACACGATGTCCACGGCCGGGTCGGCGACGAGCTCCTGGTACGAGCCGTAGGCGGTCGCATCGTAGGCGGCCGCGAACTCCCGCGCGGAGTCCAGGCGTCGTGAACCCACCGCGGCGATGGTCGCGTCGGGGAGCAGCGCGAGGTCCGTCGCGAAGCTCCGGGCGATCTTGCCGGTGGCCATGATGCCCCACCGGACCGGACGGTCCGCCGGCAGCGGCTCGGTCAGCCGGGGCCCCGGCGTGACATCGAGGGAGGGAAGCCCACGCAGGATCGAGGTCATCCTCGTACCGTTCCCGGCCGGGCGCGAAGTACGCAAGCCGCGACGCAGCGACCGCACCGGACCCCGCGAGCCGGAGGCACGACACCCCCACCGCTTCCCGGGGTTGTGAATGACATCGCTGTAGTTCCTCGCCTACGATGGCTGCGACTGTTCGGCATCGGCATCGGCGATTGGGAGTGTGATGGACCCGGCGAACGCCAGCAACGCGGCCGGCTCCGGCCAGGACGCCGTCGGCCGAGGCGACGCGCTGTCGCGCCGGGACGCCGAGATCCTCGAGTTCGAGCGGCAGTGGTGGAAGTACGCGGGCGCCAAGGAGCAGGCGGTCCGCGAGAAGTTCGACATGTCCTCGACGCGCTACTACCAGGTGCTGAACGCGTTGATCGACCGCCCCGACGCCCTTGCCTTCGACCCACTGCTGGTGCGTCGGCTACGCCGGCTCCGGGCCGCCCGCCAGCGCGCGAGGTCGGCTCGCCGGCTCGGCTTCGAGGGCTGAGATGGGACGCAGGTACGACGAGCGCGGGGTCGCGCTGCCGTCACCGGTCGCGATGCTGAGCCTGGCTGCCGTGGTGGTCGCCGGCGTCGCCTTCGTCAGCACGACCGGGGAGCAGGGCTCCACCGTCGACACCGCGCGTCCCGTCACCTCGAGGACGAGCCCCACTCCGGACAGCTCCGCGAGCGAGTCGGTGGCCACCGGCGAGCGGGACCAGAAGAACGCGAAGCGCGAGGACGAGAAGGACAAGTCGAAGACCAAGCAACCCGGGGCGAAGCAGACCGAGGAGGCGGAGCCCAGGAGGCAGCCGATCCGCCGCGGCGACATCTATGTCGAGGTCTACAACAACTCCGGCATCACCGGCCTGGCCGGGTCCACCGCGAGCACGATCGCCGGAGCCGGCTGGCAGGTCGTCGGCTCAGACAACTGGTACGGCACCATTCCGGCCAGCACCGTGTACTACCCCGAGCGCCTTCGTCGGCCCGCGATGCTGCTCGCCAAGGATCTCGGGATCGGCCGGATCATGCCCTCGATCTCACCCATGCGCTTCGACCGGCTGACCGTGATCCTCACCTCCGACTACTCCTGACGCCTGCGCCCTTCCAGCGCTGCTTGCCCCCTGGTTGAGTTGCTTCATGGAGTTCCGGACGTCCGAGGGCCAGCGCAGGTACGACGCCGTGGTTGCTGCGGCGGCGGAGACGGTCATCGGTCTCGACTTCGACGGTGTGCTGTCGCCCATCGTCGAGGACCCGGCGGCCGCGGTGATCCACCCGGACGGGCCGGACGTGCTCGCCGACCTGGCTGCGTCGGTGCGTGCGGTGGCCGTGATCACCGGTCGACCCGCGCGCCAGGCCGTGTCCCTGGGCAGCCTCGACGCGGTGGCCGACTCCATCGGCGAGAGCGGGCAGCTGCTCGTGTTGGGTCAGTACGGCAACGAGCGCTGGGCCTCCAGGACCCGCGAGTTCACCTCGCCGGAGCCGCCCCCGGGGCTGGCCATTCTGCGCGACGAGCTGCCGGGCCTGCTCGTGGAGCACGATGCCGAGCTCGCGTTCGTCGAGGACAAGGGGATGGCTGTTGCGGTGCACACCCGTCAGCTGCCGCAGCCGCAGGCCACCTTCGACCGGCTCCTCCCGGCGCTGGCTGAGGCGGCTCGCCGCCATCATCTCGGTGTCGAGCCCGGCCGGATGGTGGTCGAGATCCGGCCGGAAGGCATGGACAAGGGCCAAGCGGTCCGTCAGGTCCACGGCGAGCTGGACGCGGACGGCTTCGTGTTCGCCGGTGACGACCTCGGCGACGTGAAGGCGTTCGAGGCGGTTGCCTCGCTGCGTGAGGAGGGGCACCCGGCGCTACTGGTCTGCTCGGCGTCCCAGGAGCAGCAGGCTCTGGTCGAGCTCTCCGACATCGTGGTCGACGGCCCCTCCGGTGTGCTCACCCTGCTCAGGCGGTTAGCGGCAGATGCGCGCGCTCAGGTCGGCTGAGCGGCGGGTATCCCCTCGGCATCGTCCCAGATCGTGGCCGTCCCGTGCAGGTGGTGAGACGGCCCGCGTAGTCTGAGACCGCTCATCGAGAGGGGCAGAGGGAAACGGCCCGACGAAGCCCCGGCAACCCGCCACAGCAGCGACTGGAACCACGCCGTCGCAGCGGTGGCCACGGTGCCACGTCCGTCCCGAGCCGAAGGTCGGCCCCGGGAAAGATGAGAAGGAGGCTTCCTTGAGCACCTCGATCATCGACACCGCCGCAGCCGTCTCGCCCGCTCCGCGGCCCGGGGCCTTCGGCAACGCCACCCACCTGGTCTGCCGTGAGTGCCGTGCGACGAGACCGCTCGGCCCGCACTATGCGTGCGCGGACTGCTTCGGGCCGCTGGAGACCGGCTACGACTTCCCGGCCGTCACGCGTGCGGAGATCGAGGCCGGGCCGAAGAACATCTGGCGTTACCAGCCGCTGCTGCCGGTCCCCGCCGACATCACCGAGAGCCGGAACATGGAGCCGGGGTTCACCCGACTGCTCCGGGCGGACAACCTCGCTCGAGAGCTCGGGCTGAGCAGGCTCTGGGTCAAGGACGACTCCGGAAATCCCACCCACTCCTTCAAGGACCGGGTGGTGGCGATCGCCTTGTCCGCGGCCCGCGAGCTGGGCATGAAGGTGTTCGCCTGTCCCTCGACCGGGAACCTGGCCAACGCGGTCGCAGCGGCGGGTGCGCGGGCCGGGGTGAGGACCGTCGTGCTGATCCCGGAGAACCTCGAGCGGCCGAAGATCCTGACCACCGCGGTCTACGGCGGCACGCTGGTCGCGGTCCGGGGCAACTACGACGACGTCAACCGGCTGGCCTCCGAGATCGCAGGAGAGGAGGAGGGCTGGGCGTTCGTGAACGTCAACGTCCGCCCCTACTACGCCGAGGGTTCCAAGACGCTCGGTTTCGAGGTCGCCGAGCAGCTCGGTTGGCGGCTGCCCCGACAGGTGGTGGTCCCGGTCGCCTCCGGCTCCCAGTTGACCAAGGTCGACAAGGGGTTCACCGAGCTGGTGCGCCTCGGGCTCGTCGAGGAGTCGCCGTACACGATGTTCGGTGCCCAGGCGACCGGCTGCTCGCCGGTCGCCCGGGCCTTCAAGGAGGGCCATGACGCCGTCCGCCCGGTTCGCCCGGACACGATCGCGAAGAGCCTCGCGATCGGCAACCCCGCCGACGGTCCCTACGTGCTCGACGTCGCCCGTCGTACCGGCGGTGCCGTCGAGGACGTCACCGACGACGAGGTGCGTGACGGCATCGAGCTGCTCGCGCGCACCGAGGGGGTCTTCGCGGAGACCGCCGGCGGCGTGACCGTCGCGACCTTGAAGAAGCTCATCGCGGGCGGGAGGCTGGACCCGGACGCGGAGACCGTCGTCTTCAACACCGGCGACGGTCTCAAGACACTCGATGCCGTGGCCGACAGGGTCGGTCCGGGCAGCACAATAGACCCCACCTACGCCGCCTTCGCCTCCTCCGTGCTGGGCCGGCCCCGTTGACGGGAGACAACACATGAGCGTCAGAGTCAGGATCCCCACGATCCTTCGCAGCTACACCGACGGCGAGTCCGAGGTCGGCGCCTCCGGGGCGACCCTGGCCGAGGTGATCGACGACCTGGAAGCGCGGTTTCCCGGGGTCAAGGGCCGGATCCTCGACGAGCAGGGCTCGATCCGCCGGTTCGTCAACGTCTACGTCGGCAACGAGGACGTCCGCTTTCAAGAAGCCCTGCAGACACCCACCGAGGACGGCGCCCAGGTCTCGGTGATCCCGGCAGTGGCCGGGGGCTGAGGTGGTCCGCAGGACCGCCACCGCGGACCGGGTCGACCGCGACCGGCTGCTGGAGTTCGCCCGGGCCCGGCACAAGGGCACGCTGGTCACCACCCGAGGTGACGGCCGACCCCAGATGTCACCGGTGGCCTGCGGCGTCGACGAACAAGGACGGGTGGTGGTCTCGACCTACCCGCAGCGGGCCAAGGTCGCCAACGTCCGGCGGGACTCCCGGGTCTCCATCCTGATCCACTCCGACGACTGGGACGACCCGTACGTCCAGATCGACGGGACCGCCGAGGTGCTCGACATGCCCCAGGCGCTCGAGCCGCTGGTCGAGTACTACCGCAGCATCTCCGGCGAGCACCCGGACTGGGAGGAGTACCGCGAGGCGATGCGGGAACAGGACAAGGCCCTGCTCCGGATCACCGTCGAGCGATGGGGGCCGATCGCCACCGGAGGCTTCCCACCCGCCCGGAGCTGAGCGTGGCGCGGGGTCTCTGGCCGCCGACAAGCTGTCTTGCACTCGGGTGTGCTGAGTGCTAAGAATGGGCTAGCACTCTGCTGTGGAGAGTGACAGCTCTGGTCACCGCAGGGGCATGCAGAACCAGGACCGGGAAGACGAGGCCTCGGGCGCCGGCGAGAAGGGTTCGCCGTGTCGGCCGGGACCGTCCGTCGCGGGCGTCGAGCCGGACCATCCAGACATCTCAGCGTGAGGATCGCCAAGAGTTATGCCGAAGCTGATTGCCTTCAACGAGGAAGCCCGGCGCGGCCTCGAGCGTGGAATGAACACGCTCGCGGACGCGGTCAAGGTGACGCTCGGCCCGCGCGGCCGCAACGTCGTCCTCGAAAAGAAGTGGGGAGCCCCCACCATCACCAACGATGGCGTGTCCATCGCCAAGGAAATCGAGCTCGAGGACCCGTACGAGAAGATCGGTGCCGAGCTCGTCAAGGAAGTTGCCAAGAAGACCGACGACGTCGCCGGTGACGGCACCACGACGGCGACCGTGCTGGCTCAGGCCATGGTCCGCGAGGGGCTGCGCAACGTGGCCGCCGGCGCGAACCCGATGGCGCTCAAGCGCGGCATCGAGAAGGCCGTCGAGGCCGTCTCCGAGCAGCTGCTCGGCATGTCCAAGGACGTGGAGACCAAGGAGCAGATCGCTTCGACGGCTTCGATCTCCGCTGCCGACACCCAGGTCGGCGAGATCATCGCCGAGGCCATGGACAAGGTCGGCAAGGAAGGCGTCATCACCGTCGAGGAGTCCAACACCTTCGGGCTCGACCTCGAGCTCACCGAGGGTATGCGCTTCGACAAGGGATACATCTCGGCGTACTTCGTCACCGACGCCGAGCGCATGGAGACGGTGCTCGAGGACCCCTACATCCTCGTGGCCAACCAGAAGATCTCCAGCGTGAAGGACATGCTGCCGCTGCTGGAGAAGGTCATGCAGTCGGGCAAGTCGCTGCTGATCATCTCCGAGGACGTCGACGGCGAGGCACTGTCCACGCTGGTCGTGAACAAAAGAA
>CADCUJ010000103.1 GCA_902805855.1 uncultured Nocardioidaceae bacterium | reverse complement strand
TGGCCACCGCCGCCCGGTGAGTCTCAGTCGAGGTAGTCGCGCAGTACCTGGGAGCGGGACGGGTGGCGGAGCTTGGACATGGTCTTGGACTCGATCTGCCGGATCCGTTCCCGGGTGACGCCGTACACCTTGCCGATCTCGTCCAGCGTCTTCGGCTGTCCGTCGGTGAGGCCGAAGCGCATCGAGACCACGCCGGCCTCGCGCTCCGAGAGGGTGTCGAGCACGGCGTGCAGCTGCTCTTGCAGCAAGGTGAACGAGACCGCGTCGGCGGGGACGATCGCCTCGGAGTCCTCGATCAGGTCGCCGAACTCCGAGTCGCCGTCCTCACCGAGCGGGGTGTGCAGAGAGATCGGCTCGCGACCGTACTTCTGCACCTCGACGACCTTCTCCGGGGTCATGTCGAGCTCCTTGGCGAGCTCCTCCGGGGTCGGCTCGCGGCCGAGGTCTTGCAGCATCTGCCGCTGCACCCGGGCCAGCTTGTTGATCACCTCGACCATGTGCACCGGGATCCGGATGGTGCGGGCCTGGTCGGCCATCGCTCGGGTGATCGCCTGACGGATCCACCAGGTGGCATAGGTGGAGAACTTGTAACCCTTGGTGTAGTCGAACTTCTCCACGGCGCGGATGAGTCCCAGGTTGCCCTCCTGGATGAGGTCCAGGAACAGCATGCCGCGACCGGTGTAGCGCTTGGCGAGGGAGACCACGAGGCGCAGGTTCGCCTCCAGCAGGTGGTTCTTGGCCCGGCGTCCGTCCTCCGCGATCCACTCCAGCTCGTCGAGGGCCTTGGTGGAGATCTTGCCGCCCTTGGCGAGCTTTTCCTCCGAGAAGAGACCCGCCTCGATGCGCTTGGCCAGCTCGACCTCCATCGCAGCGTTCAGCAGCGGCACCTTGCCGATCTGCTTGAGGTAGTCCTTGACCGGGTCGGCTGTCGCACCGGCGACCATGACCTGCTGCTCGGGCTCGTCGGTCTCGTCGGCGGCGGAGACGACGAAGCTCTGCTTCTCGTCCTCCTTCAGCGTCGGGTCCTCCTGCAGGTCCCGCTCGAAGGCCTCGTCGGGCAGGTCCGGGAGCAGCTTCTTGCCGTCCGGGCCGACCTCGAGGCCGGGTCCTGCCCCGTTGACGACGGCGGCCGGCACGGCCGCGGCAGACTGGCTCGACTTGGCCGTCGCCCGCTTGGCCGGTGCCTTCTTGGCTGCCGTCTTGCCGGTCGACGCCTCGGGCTTCGTCGCTGCCACCTTCTTCGAGGTGCGGGCCTTCACCGAGGAACGACTCGCCGCCGCAGCGAAGACCTTCTTCGTCGGTGCTGAGGACTCGTCGGACACAGCCACGGTGTTACCTTCCTCGCCCGTTAGCTCGAGCTGAGAGTTCAGATGCTGCCTGGAGAGAGTCGCTGGTCGAGGCGTCTTGCGGGACGAGCTCGAGGACACGAATACCTCTCGTTACTGTCAAGGGGCGCGGCCGAGCCCGTACACGTCAAGAGCCGCGGTCCCATTGTGACACGGTGCGTCGCGAAACCAAGCCAAACGCCGGACGGTTGCGAACGTCAAGGCCGCTTCTGCGCGCCTACTGGCCGGCGGCAGCCTTCTTCTCCTTCTTGGCCGCTCGTACCTTCGCCAGCGAGTCGGCGTCGACCACGTCGGCGACCGAGCGATGAGTGCCCTGCTCGGCGTAGTCTCCGGCCGCCTCCGCCCATCCGTCCGGACGTACGTCGAGCTGCTTGCCGAGCAGTGCCACGAAGATCTGCGCCTTCTGCTTGCCGAATCCGGGAAGTGCCTGCACGCGCCGGAGCAGCTCGCGTCCCGACGCGGCCTCCTCCCAGAGCTTCGCGGCGTCGCCGTCATACTCCGCGACCACCTTCGCCGCCAGGGCCTGGATCCGCACAGCCATCGAGCCCGGGAAGCGGTGCACGGCAGGCGGCGTGGCACACAGGGCGGCGAACTCCTCCGGGTCGGCCTCCGCGATCTCCCGGGGGTCGAGGGAGCCGAATCGCTCGAGGATCTTCGCCGGCCCGGCAAACGCACGCTCCATCGGGAACTGCTGGTCCAGCATCATTGCCGTCAGCAGTGCGAACGGCGACTCGTCGAGCACCTTGTCGGCGGCCGGGTCGCCGGTGATGTGGAATCCCATGCGGCAAGCATGCCGCAGAACCCTCGGCGGCGGCTGGGCCGGTGAGGTCCGGTCCGGACCGAGCGCTACTCCTCGGCCTTGACGGCGAGCACCGGGCAGGGCGCTTCGAGGAGCACCCGTTGCGCGTTGCTGCCCAAGATCAGCTTGCCGACCGGCGAACGCCTGCGGAGGCCGATGACGATGAACTCGGCACCGACCTCGGCGGCCACGTTGATCAGGTCCTCGGCCGGGTCCAGCCCGCGCACCAGCTGGCGGACCTCGTGCTCGACGCCCGCTGCATCGAGCTCGCGCTTGACCTCGTCGAGCTGGGTCTCGGACTCCAGTGCCTCGTCGCGGTCGAATTCCCGCCCGCCGCGGTGGGAGTTGACCACGACCAGCCGTCGATGACGCATCTTGGCCTCTTCGGCGGCCCGGCGAAGCGCAGCCTGGCCTTCGGGCTTGGGTACGTACCCCACGACGATGGTGCCCATTGGCCGTCCTCTCCGACGCGCGAGCGGGTGATTGTGCGCACGCTACCGCAGCATCGCGGGTCGGCTGCCTGTGGATGAGCGTGAACGGACACAGAGCATTGCGGGCAGGCTGGCACGGTGCACCCGCATGCCGACCGGTCGGCACTCCTGCGTCGCGAGGTCGGTCTCCTGCGGGCGCGGGAGAGCCGTCGGATCTTCGACCCCATGGTCAGCGTCGGCCTGCTCGGGGCCCGGCGTGAGTCCTTCGTGGTGCGAGCCCAGGACCTGCCGGCCGTGGACTCCGGGCTGTGCGTGGACGTCGTCTCCGGCATGCTCGCCGCAACCTCGACCGAAGCTCCCGAGGCATGGTTGACCCGGCCCGGCAGTCCGGCGCCCCACGACATGGACCTGCAATGGCTCGCCGCGGCCCTCATCGCGTCCGCGATGCACGGGCGCCTGCTGCATGGCTTCTACGCGATCACCCGGTCCGGCTGGCTCGACGTGCGGTCGGGAGAGCAGCGGAGCTGGAAGCGGCTGCGACTGTGACGGCTCAGGACCAGGTGTGCACCGGCTGGTTGGAGTGCATGTTGGCGCGGTACTCGTTCAACGTCGCGCCCAGCGCCTTCTCCCGGGCCTCGCCGCTGCCGGTGTGGTCGTGCAGCCGGTGCACGAACCAGGAGGCACCGTTCTGCCCGGTGATGCAGCGCTGCTCGATGATGCCGAGCAACCGGTCCCGCTCCTCCGGCTGCACGCCCCAGGCGTCGAGGCCGCTGTGAGCCATGGGGAGCAACCGACGTACGACGAGCTCGGTCGCAGGTACCTGCCCCAGGCCCGGCCAGTACACGTTCGCCTCGATCCCCTGTCGGGCGGCCACGTGGAAGTTCTCCTCCGCGGCGCTGAACGACATCTGCGACCACAGCGGCCGTTCGTGCTCGGCGAGCGTGCGCACCAGCCCGAAGTAGAAGGCGGCGTTCGCCATCGTGTCCGCGACCGTCGGCCCCGCCGGGAGCACCCGGTTCTCCACCCGCACGTGCGGCATCTGGTTCACCACGTCGTAGACGGGGCGGTTCCAGCGATAGATCGTCCCGTTGTGCAAGCGCATCTCGGCCAGCGCCGGTGCCTCGCCCCGCTCGAGGACGGTCAGCGGGTCCTCCTGCTCGGTGATCGGCAGCAGCGCCGGGAAGTAGCGCACGTTCTCCTCGAACAGGTCGAAGATCGAGTTGATCCACCGCTCGCCGAACCACACCCTCGGCCGTACCCCCTGCGCCTTGAGCTCCTCGCTCCGGGTGTCGGTGGCCTGCTCGAACAGCGGGATCCTGGTCTCGCGCCACAGCTCCTTGCCGAGCAGGACCGGCGAGTTCGCCCCCAGCGCGACCTGCACCCCGGAGATCGCCTGGGAGGCGTTCCAGTAGGCAGAGAACTCGTCCGGGCTCACCTGGACGTGGAACTGCGTGCTGGTGCAGGCCGCCTCGGGGACGATGGAGTCCGCGGTCGTACGCAGCCGGTCGATGCCGGAGATGTCGATCACGATGTCCTCTCCGCGGGCGGCGAGGATCTGGTCGCTGAGCACCTGGTAGCGGGGATTCCCGCTCAGCGAGGACGGGGCCATGTGCCCCTCGGCAAGGGTCGGCAGGATCCCGATCATGACCATGTGGGCACCGACGGCCGAAGCCTTCGCCTCGGCCTCGTTGAGGCTGGCGCGCACCCCGTCCTCGAACGCGCTGAAGCCGCGTTGCGACAGCTGCTTCGGCGGGACGTTGATCTCCAGGTTGAACTGCCCCAGCTCGGTCTGGAAGTCCGGGTTGGCGATCGCCTCCAGGGCCTCGCTGTTCTTCAGCGCCGGGTCGCCCGCGTCGTCGACGAGGTTCAGCTCGATCTCGAGGCCGGTCATCGGGGCGTCGATGTCGAACGCCGACTCCCTGAGCATCCGGGCGAAGACGTCGAGGCAACGACGCACCTTCTCGCGGTAGCGAGTGCGGTCCTCGCGAGAGAACTCCTGCTGTGCCACCTCTTCGCCCATACCGGGAAGCCTAGGCTCATCGACCCCCGCCCGCGACCACCGCGCGCGGTCAGCCGGCGAACAGGGCAAGCTCCTCCTTCGGGATCGGTCGCCACGTCGACGGTGGCACCGCGTTCACCAGTGCGGTGGACAGCAGTCCCGCGAGCCGGTAGCCGGGCTCGACCTGGAGGCACCGATCCACGGCGCACCAGGCCAGGGCGCCGTCACCGGTGAGCCAGGCCGCGAAGCCAAGCAGGGCTGCGGGAGCGGCGACGAAGTCCTCGGGCGAGCGCTGCACCAGGTCACGCCAGAGGCGGACGTGCTTCGCGGCGTTGTCCCTGCTCATCTCGGCCCACGCGACGTCCCGGACGTCGATGGTCCGCATCGCGGCCAGCAGCCGGCCGGCATCCTCTTCGCTGACCGGCCGGCCGTCGCCGAGAAAGCGACGGACCCGCTCCCGGACCCAGACACCTTCCGCCACCGCGAAGGCCCAGGCCTGCTCCGGGTCGGGCGGCCCCAGCGGGTGCCGAGTCGCCGCCTGGCCCCGCGACAGGGCCCGGCCCGTTGCCTGCTCCACCGCGGCGATGGCTGCGGGGTCGGCCCCGGCCAGTGACTCGGCGAGCTCACGCCGGTTGCGCAGCACCACCTGCCCGTCGAGCACCGCCTGCGCGGTCAGCGGGTGGGAGGTCAGGTCGTAAGCACTGCCCTGCGGAGGACAGCACGGCTCGTCGACGGTGCCGGCGAGGCAGTACCACCGCTCGCCGTCGGCGCGCACCGCGACGACCACCCGGGCGCCGTGCTCGGCCAGCATGGTCTGCACGGCGTCCAGCACCTCGAGGCAGAGTGCGTGGTCGTCGCTGTAGGTGACCACCGCCACGCCGGAGACGGGGTTGCGGTGGACGGCCTCGCTCAACGAGTCAACGACAGCAGGGACGTCGGAGGGGTCGTCGGGGAGGTCGACCCGCGCGTGGAAGGCGTGCATCGCCTCGCCGGTGGTGACCAGCACGAGCGAGTCCTCGGGATGGAAGCCGAGCACGCAGGGGACCATCGCCAACAGGTCCACCGGATTCTTCACTCGTACCGTCCGCGTCTGCCTCATGCCGCAACGGTGCTGCAGCACGCCGGCGAGGGGGGCCTCCGCCTGGTCGGCTGTGGACACCGTCCGGTCGAGACCGGGCTGTGCACGGGATCCGGCCGATTCCGCGGCGAACAGGAACAATGGTGAGGTGCGTGCGGACCCGACGATCCTCCACATCGACCTGGACGCCTTCTACGCCGCCGTCGAGCAGCGCGACAAGCCGTCCCTGCGGGGCAAGCCGGTGGTGGTCGGTGGTGTCGGCGGCCGCGGGGTGGTCGCCACCGCGTCCTACGAGGCGCGACGCTTCGGGGTGCGCTCGGCGATGTCGACCGCCGAGGCCCGCTCACGTTGTCCGCACGCGGCGTTCCTGTCCGGCCGCTTCGACGCCTACCGCGAGACCTCGGTGGCGGTCATGTCGCTGCTGCGCGAGACCTCGCCCCTGGTGGAGCCGCTCTCGCTCGACGAGGCCTACGTCGATCTCACAGCCGCGCGGCTCGAGGAAGTCACGGTCGAGGCGGTCACCCGACTTGCCCGCTCGCTGAAGGAGGACGTCTACGAGGTCACCGGGGGCATCCGCGGTTCCGTGGGGGTCGGCACCTCCAAGCTGGTGGCGAAGATCGCCAGTGACCTGCGCAAGCCGGACGGTCTGGTCGTCGTACCACCCGGGACCGAGCAAGAGATGCTGCGCCCGATGTCGGTCACCGTGATCCCCGGCGTCGGCCCCGCCACCACCGAGCGGCTCCGGCGGGTCGGGGTGAGCACGGTCGCCGACCTCGAGGCCGTCTCCGAGGACGAGCTGGTACGGCTGGTGGGGCAGGCACACGGGAAGGCGCTGTACCGGCTTGCCCGCGCCGACGACGACCGGGCGGTGGTTGCCGAGCGCGAGGCCAAGTCGATCAGCGTCGAGGACACCTACGAGACCGATCTCGTCGAGCGTCGCCTGCTCGAGGGCCTGCTGGACCGCCAGGCCGCGAAGGTCGCCGAGCGACTGCGTGCGGCCCGGATGTCCGGGCGGACGGTGACGGTCAAGGTGCGCCTGCACGACTTCTCCACGCACTCCCGGTCCGTCACGCTGCCCTCGCCGACCGACCGCGAGCGCGTGGTCGCCCGGCTGGCGCGCACGCTGCTCGGCGAGGTGGACACTTCCGGCGGGGTGCGGCTGCTCGGGGTCGGCGTCTCCGGGCTCGCGGACTGGATCCAGGAGGAGCTCTTCGGCCACCCGGACGCCGGGGCCGACCCGGACCCAGGCCAGGACTCGAACCCGGACTCGGACCCCGACGTGGATCCGGACTCGGGCCAGGACTCGGACGCCGACTCGGACGCCGACTCGGACCAGGGCTCGGACTCGGGCGAGGCGGCTCCCGGTGACGAGGTCCTCGCCGACGAGGCAGTCGAGCGGATCACCCGGGGCAGACGATGGGCGCCGGGGATGGACGTCGTCCACGCCGAGCGCGGTCCCGGATGGGTCTGGGGGTCGGGTCTGGGCCGGGTGACCGTCCGGTTCGAGACCGCCGAGACCCGCCCTGGACCGATCGCCACCTTCCGCGCCGACGACCCCCAGCTGACTCCCCAGCCACGCGGTCGCTACCCGGTGCCGCCTGGTGGAGCCGCACCCGCCCAGCCCGACCCGTGA
The DNA here is from genome assembly GCA_902805855.1 of uncultured Nocardioidaceae bacterium. Taxonomy (GTDB): domain Bacteria; phylum Actinomycetota; class Actinomycetes; order Propionibacteriales; family Nocardioidaceae; genus Nocardioides_C. The sequence continues at coordinate 57,065 of CADCUJ010000103.1, read as the reverse complement.
GGCTCAGGCTCGCAGCCGCACCCTGTCGCCGGGGCTCAGCTGCGCGCACGCCGGCAGGTCGTGCGGGTCGACCACGCCGAGCACCGGGTAGCCGCCGGTCGTCGGGTGGTCGTTTAGGAACACCAGCGGAGTGCCGGCCGCGGGGACCTGGACCGCGCCCAGGACGATCCCCTCGCTGGGCAGCTCCTCGACCCGCGCCCGCTCCAGCGCCGGACCGTCCAGCCGAAGGCCGATCCGGTTGGAGTCGGCGGACACGGTGTACGTCGCCCGGGACAGTGTCTCCAGTGCAGCCCCGGAGAACCAGTCGTCGCGGGGTCCTCGACCTACCCGCAGCGTCACCGGCGACGGCGGCGGGGCGCTGACATCGACGTCGCTCCCGCGGGGTCGGCCTCTCGGTGGGCCGATGGGCAGCTGGTCACCTGCCGCCAGCGGGGCCGGACCGATGCCGGACAGGGTGTCGGTTGCCCGGGAGCCGAGGACGACCGGTACGTCCACTCCCCCGGCCAGGGCGACATAGCAGCGCAGTCCCCAGTGCAGGCCGGCGATGCGCAGGGTCTGGCCACCACGCACCGACACCGGCTCCCCGAACGCCTGGCGCCGCCCGTCGACCTCGACGACGGCGTGCGCTCCGGTGACCGCGGCGGTCATCGCCGTGGACACCTCGAGGGCCAGGCCGCCGACCATCGCCTCGAGCACCGCGTCTGTCTCCTCGTTGCCGACGAGCCGGTTCCCGAGCGACGCAGCCGGCTGGTCGAGGGCACCGGAGCGCGGGACCCCGAGGTGCGCCCATCCGGGGCGTCCCCTGTCCTGCACGGTCGTCAACGGGCCGGGGTCGACGACAGTGACCAGCCGGCCGGTCACCCGGAGACCTCCACGAAGCGAACCCTGGTGCCCGGGGCCAGCGTGGCGGGGTGTTCCCGCTCCTGGTCCCACAGCGTCAGGTCGGTGCGTCCGAGCAGCCGCCAACCGCCCGGCGACGCCGATGGGTAGACCCCGGTGAACTCCCCGGCCAGGCCCACCGATCCTGCAGGCACCTTGGGGCGCGGGGCGTCCAGGCGGGAGACGCTGAGCCGGGCAGGCAGGCCGGTGCAGTAGGCGAAGCCGGGGGCGAACCCGCAGAAGGCGACGACCATCGCGGTCGAAGTGTGGGTCGCGACCACCTCTCGCTGCGTCATCTCCCACAGCCGCGCCACGTGGGCCAGATCCTCGCCGTCGTAGACGGTCGGCACCTCGACCTCCTCGGCCGGCTCGGGCTGCGCGGTGGGGGCCGCGGACCAGGTACCGACCTCGGCGGCCAAGGACTCCACGTCCGGCACTCCGTCGAAGAGCACTGTCCTCGCGGCCGGGACGATGTCGACCGCGCGCACGTCGCGAGAGCGCGCCACGGCGAACAGCGCAGTCGCCGCCGCCACGTCTGCTACCTCCACCAGCAGGGCGTGAGCGCCGACCCGGATGCACCTCACCCCGGTCGTCCTCGCACGAACGCACGCAGAGTGAACCCGGCGCGCTCCAGCGCCCGTCGTACCTCGGTGGCGTTGCGGACCGCCCCCTCGGAGTCGCCGTGCACGCACACAGAGGCAACCTCACCGGACCCTGCCAGCGCGACCGCGTTCTGAGCGATCGTGGCGGGGTCCTCGACCAGAGCGCCCGGCTTGCCACGCGGGACCAGCCTCCCGTCGGAGGTATACCCGCGGTCGGGGAAGCCCTCGGCGTAGGTCGTCCGCCCCTCGCGCCTCGCGATCCGCAGGATCGCCGACGGGGGAAGACCCAGCACCGGCAGGTCACCGGACCCGGCGAGCACGGCGCGCGCCTGCTCCTCGTCGTCGACCACCCGGTTGTAGAGCGCACCGTGCGGCTTGACGTAGGACACGGCGACGCCCGCCTCGGCTGCGATCCGGCTGAGCACGTCGACCTGGTCGGCGACCTGGCCGCGCAACACCTCGAAAGGTACGTCGAGAGCCAGCCGACCGAAGTTCGCCCGGTCGTCGTAGGAGACCTGGGCACCCACGGCAACTCCCCACCGGGACGCCTGCTGGCACACCTGTCGCATCGTCGGCTCGTCGCCCGCGTGGTAGCCGCACGCCACGTTCGCGCTGGTGACCACCTCGAGCAGTCCGGCGTCATCGGTGACACCTTCGCCGAGGTCGGCGTTCAGGTCGATCACCACCTCGTCAAGGTAGCGACTAGGGTCTGTCCATGCCCGAGCCGCCCGTCCCACCGACCGCCAAGAAGCTGCCGAAACAGCGCGTGCACCACGGCGACACCTTCGTCGACGAGTACGAGTGGCTGCGGGACAAGGAGTCACCGGAGACGATCACCTACCTCGAGGCCGAGAACGCCTACACCGCGGCACGGACAGCGCACCTGGCCGAGCTGCGCGAGGAGATCTTCGGCGAGATCAAGGCCCGCACCAAGGAGACAGACCTGTCGGTCCCCTCGCGCAAGGGCGGCTACTGGTACTACTGGCGATCGGTGGAGGGCATGCAGTACGGCATCGGCTGTCGCTGCCCGCTCGGCTCACCCGACGACTGGGCGCCGCCCGCGCTGGACGCGGACACCGAGGTTGCGGGCGAGGAGGTGCTGCTCGACTGCAACCAGCTGGCCGAAGGCCACGAGTTCTTCTCGGTCGGCGCCTACTCGGTCAGTCCCGACGGAGGTCTGCTGGCCTTCAGCGTCGACACCGTCGGCGACGAGCGGTTCCTGCTTCAGGTCAAGGACCTGAGCAGCGGTGAGCTGCTGCCCGACCAGGTCCCCAACACGGCGTACGGCGCCACCTGGGACCTCGACGCGACGATGCTCTTCTACACGACCGTGGACGACTCGTGGCGCCCGCACAAGGTGTGGCGACACCGGCTGCGCACCGACTCCGCCGACGACACGGTGGTCTTCCACGAGCCTGACGAGCGCTTCTGGGTCTCGGTCGGGCGCACCCGAAGCGACCGCTACCTGATGATCGGCGCCGGCTCGAAGGTCACCAGCGAGTACCGCGTCCTCGACGCGAACGACCCCACCGGCGAGTTCCGGGTGGTCAGTCCCAGGCGGCAGGGCGTCGAGTACGCCGTCGAGCATGCGGTGATCGGCGGCGAGGACTGCTTCCTGGTCCTGCACAACGACGGGGCGGAGAACTTCGAGATCGCGAAGGCCCCTGCGGACGCCACCTCATCCGAGCAGTGGTCTGCTCTGCTCCCCCACGACCCCGCGATCCGGCTCGAGGACGTGGATGCGTTCTCCGGGCACCTGGTGGTCAGCCAGCGCAGTGACGGCCTCACCCGACTGCGGGTGATCGAGCTGTCCGAGTCCGCTCCCCAAGGACTGGGCGAGGACTACCTGGTCGAGTTCGACGACGCGATCTACGCCGTCGGGACCGCCGGCAACCCGGAGTTCTCCGCGCCGATGATCCGGCTCGGCTACACAACGATGGCCACCCCGCCGGCGATCTACGACTTCGACGTGGTCACCCGCAGCCTGCGCCTGCTCAAGCAGACACCGGTGCTTCCGCATCCCCGGCTGGGCGCATTCGACCCCGCGGCCTACGAACAGCATCGGGAGTGGGCGGAGGCCGAGGACGGAACCCGGATCCCCATCTCGATCGTCTGCCCCAAGGACGCGCCGGCGGATGGCGACGGCGGCCTCCCGATGGTGCTGTACGGGTACGGCTCCTATGAGATCTCGATCGACCCCTACTTCACGATCCCCCGGCTCTCCCTCCTGGACCGGGGTATCGGCTTCGCGATCGCGCACGTCCGCGGCGGCGGGGAGATGGGCCGGCGGTGGTACGAGGAGGGGAAGACGCTGGCGAAGAAGAACACCTTCACCGACTTCGTGGCGTGCGCGGAGCACCTGGTGAAGACCGGCTGGACCTCGCCGGAGCGGCTGGTCGCCGAGGGCGGCAGTGCTGGCGGCCTGCTGATGGGTGCCGTGGCGAACCTGGCTCCGGAGGCCTTCGCGGGGATAGTGGCCAATGTCGCCTTCGTGGACCCGCTCACCTCGATCCTTGACCCCAGCCTCCCGCTGACGGTGATCGAGTGGGAGGAGTGGGGCAACCCGCTGGAGAGTCCCGAGGTCTACGCCTACATGCGCTCCTACTCGCCGTACGAGAACGTACAGGCGCAGGCGTACCCGGCAATCCTCGCCGAGACCTCGCTCAACGACACCAGGGTGCTCTACGTCGAGCCGGCGAAGTGGGTCGCCAAGCTGCGCGAGACCGCGACCGGCGAGCGGGACTTCCTGCTGAAGACCGAGATGGCCGCCGGCCATGGCGGGGTCAGCGGGCGGTACAACGCCTGGAAGGACCAGGCGTTCAGCCTGGCCTGGATCATCGACCGACTGCAGCGGAGCTAAGAGTTCGCTGAGAACTTGCCGGAACGGGCACCACCCCGGTGCCCCGCGCGTCTAACCCTGTGCAGGAAGTCGCTCACCCACCTCGCCGGATCGGGAATCACAACAGTGGTCTAGCCGTTGAGGTGAATGACGGACATCACCGGTGGGTAAGGCTCCCGGACCAGGAAGGAGCGCACGTGGCAACCACTCGCACGCCTGCGCGTGAGATCGAGGGCCGCGACAGCGTCGGACTCTACCTCGACGAGATCGCGCGTACCCCTCTGCTCGACGCCATCACCGAAGTCGACCTCAGCAAGACGATCGAGGCCGGTCTGCTGGCCGACCACCTGTTGGCCGAAGGCCGGGTGGGCCGCCGCAAGGGCGGGGCCCCCAAGCGCGCCTCGGAAGAGGAGCTCAGGTGGCTCGCCGCCGAGGGCCAGCTCGCGATCCAGAAGTTCATCACCGCGAACCTGCGCCTCGTGGTCTCGATCGCGCGCAAGTACGGTCGCAGCGCGATGCCGATGCTCGACCTGGTCCAGGAGGGCAACACCGGCCTGATCCGCGCCGTCGAGAAGTTCGACTACGCGAAGGGCTACAAGTTCTCCACGTACGCCACCTGGTGGGTCCGCCAGGCGATCACCCGTGGCATCGCGCAGCAGGCTCGCGTCGTGCGCCTGCCGGTGCACGTCGTCGAGGAGCTCAACCAGGTCGGTTCCGCCCGGCGTACTCTCGAGCGCCAGCTGGGCCGCGACCCGGAGCCCGAGGAGATCGGCGCTGAGCTCGGCATGGACGTCGACCGAGTCGTCGACCTGCTGACCTGGGGCCGGGAGCACGTGTCCCTGGACACCCCTGTCGACGAGGACGGCGACACCTCGCTGGGCGACCTGATCGCCCAGGAGACCGCGCCCGGACCCGACGCGACGGTCCTGGACGGCGAGTCCCGCGACCGGCTCAGCACGTTGGTGGAGCTGCTCGACGACCGGGCGGCCGACATCATCCGCTCGCGGTACGGCTTGCTGGACGGGCGTCAGCACAAGCTGGCCGACATCGGCGCCAAGCACGGAATCTCCGCCGAGCGGGTGCGTCAGCTCGAGAGGGAGGCGCTGGCCAAGCTGCGTCAGCTCGCCGACCCCGACCTCGCCGCCTAGCCGTCCGACTCGTCGGGCCGGGACGGGCTCGGAGCACCGCCGCTCGCAGCGAGCTCGGAGAAGACCTCGGTGACCCGGTCCCGCAGGTCCGCCAGCGTCCCGGTGTTGTCGACGACGTACGTGGCCACAGCGAGCCGCTGCTCACGAGAGCTCTGGGTGGCGACTCGTGCTCTGGCGTCCTCGGCACTCAACCCGCGGTCCTCGACCATCCGGGTCACCTGGGTCTCGACCGGGACGTCGACCACGACGACCGCGTCGAAGGCAGCCGACTGACCGGTCTCGACCAGGAGTGGGATGTCGTGCACGACCACGGCGTCCTTCCCCGCAGCCTGCTCGAGCATGGCAGCGCGCTCACGCACCCGGGGATGGATGATCGCCTCGAGCCGCCGCCTTGCCGCCTCATCGCCGAACACCCGAGCGCCCATCGCCGGCCGGTCCAGCTCGCCCTCCTGCGTCAGCACCTCTGCCCCGAACGCCTCGACGATCTCCCGCAGGCCGTCGGTCCCAGCGGCGACGACCTCGCGAGCCAGCACGTCGGCGTCGATCACCACCGCGCCGAGCTCGTCGAGCATCGCGGACACCGCGCTCTTGCCGGAGGCCACTCCCCCGGTCAGCCCGACCCTCACCAGGTGCGCTGACCTTGAGCTGTCCGCTCGGCGCCGAGCGAAACCAGCAGGTGCGCCTCGACGGGCTCGGCCTTCCCCTTCAGCTCCAGGAATCCGAGCGAGCGGGTGACGGCGTCGGGAAGCAGCGCCCGGGCACCCGGCCCCAGGGCGACCCCGCCGCTCGGTGCCCTGCCCTCGATCCGAGAGGCGGTGTTCACGGTGTCGCCGATCACTGTGTGCGTCCGCCCGCCCTCTGTCCCCAGCAGGCTGATCGACGCAGTACCGCTCTCGATGCCCACCCGGAACCGCGGCCAGGCCGGATGCGCCTGCCCGACCCGGCCGGTCGCCTGCTGCAAGGCGAGTCCGGTGCGCGCCGCTCTCTGCGCGTGGTCGGGCTGGTCTCCACGCTTGTTGAAGGTGACCATCAGCGCGTCACCGATGATCCGGTCCACGTCACCACCGAAGCGGTGCACGGTCGGCACCGCCGTCTCGAAGTACTCGTTGAGCATGGCGGTGACCTCGCCCGAGGGATGCTGCTCGGAGAACGAGGTGAATCCCTGCAGGTCGGCGAACAGGACGCTGATCTCGCGGTTCCCGGAAACCGTGTCGGACAGGTAGAGGTCGGCGTATCTCTCCTCGTGCCACTGGATCCGGGCTCCTGCCGCGACCAGTACGAAGGCGAGCAGCATCAGCAGGTGCCACTCCCACCACGACAGGTGCCAGCTTCGCGCGAACACGACGGCGACCATGGACTCGGCGAGGAGCACGAAGGCGGCAGCCATCGACAGCAGCATCAGCGAGGACCGGCCCAGCCACAACCGCACGTACCGGGCAGCGGCGACCGCGTACATCGCGATGGCGACCACCGCGAGCGCCGCCAGTGCGCCGTGGGCCTGCTCGGGCGCGCTCTGACGGTGCAGTGGCGGCAGCTGGAGCACCGAGAAGGCCGCCCACAGCAGCATCGCCGCTACCAGGCCCAGCCGGATCCCGCGCGCCCACCTCATCATCGCAGTCCCCCGCGCACCGGACAGGTCGAGGCTGGACGCGGCGGCGAAGACCGCGCCGACCGTCAGGCCGACGGGGGTGGCCACCACGAAGCCGACGTTGGGCGTGTCCAGCAGGACCCCGGGCGTCGCCAGGGCGTGCAGCGCCAGGAAACCCGCTGCGGCCAGGAAGGCGTAGCAGACCAGCAGGACGCGGGCGTCGCCGCGGCGCACCGCGGCGACGCCGGTGCCGTAGGCCAGGAGGGCGCTGAGCCCGGCCGAGATCAGCACCAGCCAGAAGTGCGACGGATGGTGCTCCCACCACAGGTCCAGGCTGGGACGTCCCAGTAGGAGCCCCAGTCCGGCCAGCGGAGTCAGCAGCACGACCGCGGACCCGACCAGGCCGGTGCCAGAGGACAGCAGACGCTCAGCCATCGCGCTCGGCCAGGAACTGGTGGAGCTGCGAGATCACCACAGAACCTTCACCGACCGCCGAGGCGACGCGCTTCACCGAGCCCAGGCGCACGTCACCGACCGCGAAGATCCCCGGGACGGTCGTCTCGTAGGGGTGCGGGCGGCGCTCCAGCGGCCAGGCGGGCGAGGCGGCCGCGTCGTACCCGGCGAGCAGGTAGCCATGGTCGTCGCGGGCCAGCTGCGGCGGCAGCCAGTCGGTGCGTGGCTGCGCCCCGATCATCACGAAGACGGCGTCGGACTGCATGCGCTCCTCCGACCCGGTCCCGCGACCACGCAGGGTCACCCATTCCAGCCGACCCTCGCCCCCGGCGCCGACGACGTCGACGTTGGTGTGCACCACGATGTTGCTGGTCGCTGCGATGGTCTCGATCAGGTACGACGACATGTCGCGGCTGAGGTCGCCGCCTCGGATCACCAGGTCCACCTGCTGGCAGTAGCGCGCCAGGTGCAGCACGGCCTGCCCTGCCGAGTTACCACCGCCGACCACGGCGGCCCGCAGCCCGCTGAGGCCATGAGCCGCCGACACGCCGGAGCCGTAGTAGACGCCGTCGTCGGTGAGCGCGTCCACCTCGGGCACCCCCAGCCGCCGGTAGCTGACCCCGGTGGCCAGCACCACGGCACGAGCCCTTACCTCCCCGACGTCGCTGATCTTCACCAGGAAGCCGGTGTCGTCCGGGGTGATCGACTCCACCTCGCGCATCAGCAGGAAGTGAGCCCCGAACACCCAGGCCTGCTGGTAGCCGCGCTGCGCAAGCTCGGCGCCGCTGACACCTCGGGAGAAGCCGAGGTAGTTTCGGATCAGCGAGCTGCTCCCGGCCTGCCCGCCGAGCGACTCCCGCTCCACCGCGACGACCCGCAGACCCTCCGACGCGGCGTAGACCGCAGCTGCCAGCCCCGCCGGCCCGGCCCCGACCACGAGCAGGTCGAAGTCGCGGTCCTCGTCGCCCAGGGAGGTCGGCAGCCCCCAAGCCTGGACCACCTCGGCGTCGCTGGGGTCGATCAGTGTGGTGCCTCCGAGGGCCGGCATCCAGACCAGCACCTGGGCGGCTGCTGCTTCCTCGGGCAGCTCGGCGAGGACGAGGTCCGCGAGCCGGCTTCCCCGTTCCCGGAACGCGTGCGGGATCCCGTTGCGCTGGAGCAGGTTGCTGACCACCTGAGCACGGGCGGAGTGCCGATCGGCGACGACGACGACCTCCCGGTAGTTCGCCACCTCGCTGCGCGACCACTCCTGCACGAACTCGGCGACCACCCGGTGGAAGTACTCGTCCCGGTTGATCCATGGCTTGAGCACGTAGTAGCTGATGTCGCCCAGCGACATGGCTCTGAGCACCGCGTTCGCCGTCTCGCGTTCGGCCCAGGCGCCCCACTCGATGAGCAGCGCGCGTCGCGCGTCCGGGTGCAGCACCCGGACCCGGCTCAACAGCTCGTTGCGCCCCTCGACGGGGATGTTGTGGTCGACCAGCACCAACGCGACCCGCTCGTCGTTGTCCTCGGCGCGCTCGAGGACCCGGCGCGCCTCCTCGACGGTGAGCTCCCCGCGCACCCGGAAGTCGCTGCCGAAGCCGCGCTGCAGCTCGCCCTCGATCCGGCTCAGCGTCGCAGGGTCGGTCTCGACGGCGAGCAGGAGCGGACGGGACTCAGGCCACACAGTGCCACTGGGTACCCCTCCCATGCTCCGAGGCTAGAGCCGCCCGACCGGCGTTGACCACCCGAATAACTGCCGCGATCGCCTCAAGGCGGACAAAGGGCTGTCCCGAGCCGGCGGGAATGCCTGCGAGGATGACCCGGTGGCGCATGTCGAGCTGGGCCTGCGGAAGGTCAGGCGGTTCCTGCTGCCCGATGCCGTGAGCGGCCACGGTCCGGTCTGAGCGAGGCATCGCGTGCGACGGCTCTTCCCTGAACCCACTGGCCCCGTCGGCCTGGCCGAGGCGTACGCCGTGGAGGGCGACCCGTCCTCCCACCTCAGGGTGAACATGGTCTCCAGCGTGGACGGTGCGGCGGTGGTGGCCGGTCGGGTCGGGGCGCTCACCGGTCCCGCCGACCAGCGGCTGCTCGTCACCCTCCGAGCCCTGGCCGAGGTGGTCCTGGTCGGCGCCGGCACCGTCCGCGCCGAGGGGTACGGGTCGCTGGCACTGCCCGAGCCGTGGCGACGCCACCGGACAGATGGGGGACGGTCGGCCCAGCCGCGCCTTGCCGTGGTGAGCGGCCGGCTCGACCTCGACCTCGGCGCTCCGGTGTTCACCGCCGCGAGCGACCAGCCGATCGTGGTCACCTCGGCCGCGGCCACTGCCAGTCGCCGGGCCGCCACGTCCGAGGTCGCGGAGCTCGTGGTGGCCGGACAGGAGCGGGTCGACCTGAGGGCTGCGGTGGCCGCGCTGACCGAACGCGGCCTGGGCCGGATCCTGTCCGAAGGCGGTCCCCAGGTGCTCGGGCAACTGATCGCCGACGACCTGGTCGACGAGCTGTGCCTGACGCTGAGCCCAGTGGTGGCAGGCGGTCGCGGCACGCGGATCGTCGCGGGCGCCGACCACGTGGCGCCGAAGAACATGCGGCTGGCACAGGTGTGCGAGGAAGACGAGTTCATGTTCCTGCGCTACCGGCGGTGACTCATGCCGAGGCAGCGCCTCGGAACGTTCGCCGGTACTGCTGCGGACTGATCGACCGGGTCTGGCCGAAGTGATGGCGCAGGGTGGCCGCGTTGCCGAAGCCGACCTCCTGGGCGATCCACTCCACGGGTCGGTCCGTCTGCTCGAGGAGCTGCTCGGCTCGCAGCACCCGTTGGCTGGTGATCCAGGAGTGCGGTGTGGTGCCGGTCTCCGCGCGGAACCGCCGCGCAAAGGTACGCCCGGACATGTTCGCGCGCCGGGCCAGCAGGTCGACGCCCAGGTCCCCTGCGAGGTTCTCGGTGATCCAGGTGAGCAGCGGTCCCATCGTCTCCGCGTCGCAGTCCGGCACGGGGTTCTCGATGAACTGGGCCTGGCCGCCCTCACGTTGGGGTGGGACGACCATTCGGCGGGCCACGGTGCTGGCCGCGGCGGCACCGAACTCCTCGCGCCACAGGTGCAGGCAGGCGTCGAGCCCGGCTGCCGATCCGGCGCTGGTGACCACCCGGTCGTCGTCGACGTAGAGCACCTCGGGGATCACCTTCGCCTCGGGGAAGCGAGCGGCCAGCTCGTCGGTGTAGCGCCAGTGCGTCGTGCATCGCCGCCCGTCCAGCAGACCCGCCTGGCCGAGCACGAAGGCCCCTGAGCACACCGACAGCAGCCGGGCGCCTCGGGTGTCGGCTGCCCGGAGTGCCTCGACCACCTCGTCCGGGGCCGCCACCCCCCGGGGTACGGCGGGGACCGCCACCAGGTCGGCGTCGGCGACCCGGGAGAGGTCGTCTGAGACGTCGAGCGCGAAGCCCGCGGTGGTCTCCACCCGTCCGGGCCGGGGGGTGCACAGGGCGAAGTCGAAGACCGGGAGTCCCTGGTCGGAGCGGTCGGTGCCCCACGCCTCGCACAGCACACCCACCTCGAACGGCGCCACCCCGTCATAGACCAGGACGGCCACGTTGGTCAGCATGGCGACCATCGTCGCACACTGTTGGCAGGAAGTCGATGCAAGGTGTCGTTTCTGCCACTCGTGGCGGATATGCTACGAGAGCATGATTACTGCCATGACAACTTCAGCGCTCATCCTCATCGTCCTGGCCACCCTCGCGCTGTCGGCGTACGCCGCCTACCTCGTGCGGCTGGTCACCACCGACGGGTCCCGACTCCCCCGCCGCGAGCTGCCGCCGAGCCACGACCCCGACCTGTTCGAGGCCCGGGTCGGCAAGTTCGACCTGCTCGACCCGGCCACCGGGTCGATGCGCACCGCCTGACCGCCGGGCGGAGCGCCCTACTGCTGGTTGCCGGTCAGCTTCTCGCGCAGCGCCTGCAGCGCCTCGTCCGAGGCCAGCGAGCCGCTGTCGCCCGGGGACGCGGGCCGAGGCTCGTCCTCGCTTGCGGCTGCCGGCGCAGCGGGCTCCTCGGAGGAGTACGACGTGGCCTCGCCGGCCTCCTCGTCCGCCGCCTTCGCCTCGTTCTGCTGCCGGACGTGCGCCTCCCACCGGGCGTGCGCCTTGGCGTACTGGTCCTCCCAGATGGAGCGCTGCTCGTCGAAGCCCTCGAGCCACTCGCCGGTCTCCGGGTCGAAGCCCTCCGGGTAGACGTAGTTGCCCTGCTCGTCATAGGTCGCGGCCATGCCGTACAGAGTCGGGTCGAACTCCTCCGACTCGGCGGCGGCAGTGGTCTCGTTGGCCTGCTTGAGGGACAGCGAGATCCGGCGGCGCTCCAGGTCGATGTCGATGATCTTGACCATCACGTCGTCGTTGACCTGCACCACCTGCTCGGGGATCTCGACATGGCGCTCGGCGAGCTCGGAGATGTGCACCAGACCCTCAATGCCCTCCTCGACGCGGACGAACGAGCCGAACGGCACCAGCTTGGTGACCTTGCCGGGCACGATCTGCCCGATCTGGTGGGTGCGCGCGAAGTGCTGCCAGGGATCCTCCTGGGTGGCCTTCAGCGACAAGGACACCCGCTCGCGGTCCATGTCGACATCGAGGACCTCGACCGTCACCTCGTCGCCGACCCCGACGACCTCGCTCGGGTGGTCGATGTGCTTCCAGGACAGCTCGGACACGTGCACCAGGCCGTCCACGCCGCCGAGGTCGACGAACGCTCCGAAGTTCACGATGGAGGACACGACGCCCTTGCGCACTTGGCCCTTCTGCAGCTGGGTCAAGAAGTCCTGCCGCACAGCGGACTGGGTCTGCTCGAGCCAGGCGCGGCGCGAGAGCACGACGTTGTTGCGGTTCTTGTCGAGCTCGATGATCTTGGCCTCGAGCTCCTGGCCGACGTACGGCTGGAGGTCACGGACCCGGCGCATCTCCACCAGCGAAGCGGGGAGGAAGCCGCGCAGACCGATGTCCAGGATCAGGCCGCCCTTCACCACCTCGATCACGGTGCCGGTGACGACTCCGTCCTCGTCCTTGACCTGCTCGATGGTCCCCCAGGCGCGTTCGTACTGCGCGCGCTTCTTGGACAGGATCAGCCGGCCTTCCTTGTCCTCCTTCTGGAGGACCAGGGCCTCGACCTTGTCGCCGACGTCGACGACCTCGTTGGGGTCCACGTCGTGCTTGATCGACAGCTCACGCGAGGGGATGACGCCCTCGGTCTTGTAGCCGATGTCGAGCAGGACCTCGTCCCGATCAACCTTGACGATGGTGCCGTCGACGATGTCACCGTCGTTGAAGTACTTGATGGTCTTGTCGATCGCGGCAAGGAAGTCCTCTGCGGAACCGACGTCGTTGACCGCGACCTGCGGGGCGTTGTCGGTGTCCGGAAGAGGAAGTGTGCTGCTCGTCATAGGGGGATGGGTTCCTTGGTGGATGGATGGAGTCGTGCGGGCGCGCGTACGAAGCCGTTTTCACTACCGTGGCCTGGTGGTCCCGATCCGCCGCTGGAGCTGTCGCGGGCTGACCGGTTGATAGCGAGCGAGAACCTGCTCCGTCTGAGACTCAGGCAGGCTTCTGGCGCATCCCACAGGATACGCGGCTCTGTGCACCGGAGTCCAACGTGGGACCAGCGGTGCCGCTCAGGGTACGGCGTGCAGGTCGCCGGTGCGGACGATCGCGAGCAACAGGTCGTGGGCGCGCGCCGCGACGGGGTTCGACCGCCGGCGGCCGGCCAGGTCCACGAGCGCGCACAGGTCGGCCGCCCTGGCGTCCTCGAGCACGTCGTGTGGAGCGTCGGGGACCTGGGCGCGATACGCGCCGAGCACAGCGCCGACGAAGACCGGGGAGCGCTCGAAGCGCAGCAGGTTGCCGAGATCGGACACCGGCAGCCCGGCGTGCGCGAACTCCCAGTCCACCAGCCCGGTGACCTCGAGGGTGCGGGGGTCGACCAGCAGGTTCTTCGGGTTGAAGTCGCTGTGCACGAGGCAGGTACGGTCGACCGCATCGAGTCGGCCCTGGGCGTCGTCTGCGACCCGACGCAGCGAGTCGAACGTCGCTGCCGGCCATTGCTCCAGCTCGGTGCCCGAGCGCTGCGAGGCGACGAGCTCTGGCAGGTCGGCGTTCCACGGCTCGACACGCAGGTCACCGTCGACGAACCGGCCACGCCGCGGCATCGGCATCTGCGCGAGCCGGGACAACAGGGCACCGAGACGGTCACCGACCTCGCGTCGCCGCGCTTCGTCCAGCGTCGGCAGCAGCAGGTCCAGACGCGTTCCCGGCAGGTGGCTGGTGACCAGCATGCCAGGGGCTCGGTCTCCTGCTGCTGCTCGACGTACCTCGAGCACCTTCGGCACCGGCAGCAGGCCACGCACCAGGGCGAGGACCGCGGCGTCAATCTCGGGGGCGCTCGGCCCGCGACGCGCGCCGCGTTCGGTGTAGATGCGGACGACGGTCCGCTCCCCCGCCGCGTCGGCGACGAACGTCTCCCCGCTGAACCCGCCTTCGGCCGGTCTCAGTCCGAACCCCACCGAGTCCGGTTCAGAGTCGGCAGCCATCACCACACCCTAGGACTGGTGCCGCCGTAGGGTTCTGGCATGAGCGTCGCGCCCGGTCGCCGTACCGTCTCCGAGGCCGAGACCCAGCGCGCCAACCGCGGCGACTGGGACCGCATCGCCGACGAGTACCAGGCCGAGCACGGCGAGTTCCTGCGCGACGTCGGGTTCGTCTGGTCACCCGAGGGCCTCGACGAACAAGACGCACGCCTCCTCGGCGACGTGTCTGGCCGCCGGGTGCTGGAGATCGGCTGCGGCGCCGGCCAGTGCGGCCGCTGGCTGGTCTCCCGCGGCGCCGAGGCCTTCGGCCTCGACCTCTCGCAGCGACAGCTGCAGCACAGCCGTCGCATCGACCAGGACACCGGGGTCACCCTGCCGGCCGTGTGCGCCACCGCGACGCGTATCCCCGCCGCCGACGACTCGTTCGACATCGCCTGCTCGGCCTACGGCGCCCTCCCGTTCGTGCTGGACGCCGGTCTGGTGCTGCGCGAGGTGGCGCGGGTGCTCCGGCCGGGCGGGCGCTTCGTCTTCTCGGTCCCGCACCCGATCCGCTGGACCCTGCCCGATGACCCGTCGGCGGACGGGCTGAGGGTGACCAGGCCGTACTTCGACCGCACGCCCTACGTCGAGCAGGACGAGGAGGGCACGGTGACCTACGTCGAGCACCACCGCACGCTCGGCGACTGGGTCCGCTGTGTCGAGGGCGCGGGGTTCGCGCTCTTCGACCTCATAGAGCCCGAGTGGCCGCCCGGCCACGACCGCACCTGGGGGGCCTGGAGCCGTCAGCGCGGAACCCTCGTCCCGGGCACCGCGATCTTCTGCTGCACCCTGCGTGGGGCCTTGCCGGCCGGACCGGGACACCAGTGACCCAGGCCGACACGGCGCGCCTTCCGAGGTGGTTGCTCGGCACCGGCGTCATCGCGGTGGCTATGGGCGTCATGAACCTCACCACCTACGGCTTCACGATCGTCGCTGCTCGCCTGCTCGGCCCGAGCGAGTACGGCGCCCTGGCCGCCCTGATGGGTCTGCTGATGGTCAGCAGCGTGGCCTCGCTGGGTCTGCAGGCAACCGGGGCGCGACGGGTCTCCTCGGCCCCCGACGACTGGGAGCACATCGAGTCCGGAGTGCTCGCCGCGAGCTACCGGTTCGCGGTGGGCCTGGGACTGGTCGCCCTCGTGGGCACACCGGTCGTGGTAGCGACGTTGCGGCTCGACAGCTGGGCACCCGCCGTGCTGCTGGCGCTGGCCGCAGTCCCGCTGACCGTGATGGGGGGACAGGCCGGCATCCTCCAAGGCGAGCGGCGGTGGCTCGGCCTGGCCGGCATCTACATCGCAATGGGACTGGGCAGGCTCGGCTTCGGGGTCGGCGCGCTTCTCATCCGGCCGGAGACGGTCGCGGCCATGCTCGGGGTCGCTCTCGGTGCCGTCGTCCCGACCGTCGTGGGGTGGTACGCACTGCGACATCCCGACCGGCTGAGCCTGCGGCGGGCTCGGCCACCACGACATCCCGACGAGTCGGCGCCCTGGGCGAGGGGTGGCGTCCTGCGCGAGGTGGGCCACAGCTCGCACATGCTGCTCGCCTTCTTCGCGCTCTCCAGCGCCGATGTCGTGATCGCGCGTGCCGTGCTCGACGACCGGCAGAGCGGGCTGTACGCGGGAGGGCTGATCCTGGCCAAGGCCGTGCTCTTCCTGCCGCAGTTCGTGGTGGTGGTCGCGTTCCCGACGATGTCGGCAGGCGTTCGCCGACGGGTCCACCTGGCGGCGCTGCTGGTCGTGCTCGGAATCGGCCTGTCGGCCACCTTCGGCGCCTGGCTGTTCTCCGACCTCGCCATCGTCTTCATCGGTGGACAGGCCTACGTCGACCTCGAGCCGCTGCTCTGGGCCTTCGCCGGTGTCGGGACGTTGCTGGCGATGATCCAGCTGATGACCTACAGCGTGCTGGCCAGGCAGCACCGGCGGGCGGTCGTCGTGCTCTGGGCCGGCCTGGTGGGGTTGCTGGCAGTGGTGCCGTTCACCGACTCGGTGCCGTTCCTGCTCGGGTGCGTCGCCGTGGTCGAGTCCGCGGTGCTCGTCGTGCTCCTGGTTTCCAGCCTGGGCAAGCACCTCCGATGAGCCGCTGCCGTTAGTGGGCCGCCTCGTGCCAGCTGTGGCCGGTGCCCACCGACACGTCGAGTGGGACCGTGAGCTCTGCAGCCGCGGCCATCTGCTGGCGCACCAGCGCCTCCAGCGCATCCCCCTCACCTGGGGCCACCTCGAACACCAGTTCGTCGTGCACCTGCAGCAGCATCCGTGACTCGAGGCCCGCCGCAGGGATGCTCTCGTCGACCTTGAGCATGGCCACCTTGATGATGTCCGCCGCCGAACCCTGGATGGGCGCGTTCAACGCCATCCGCTCGGCCATCTCCCGGCGCTGCCGGTTGTCGCTGGTCAGGTCCGGCAGGTACCGACGACGACCCATGATCGTCTCGGTGAACCCGCACTTGCGGGCCTCCTCGACGATCCCGGCGAGGTAGTCGCGCACGCCGCCGAAGGTCTCGAAGTACTCCTCCATCAGCGCCCGCGCCTCGGCGGTCTCGATGCCGAGCTGGTTGGACAGGCCGAACGCGGACAAGCCGTAGGCGAGTCCGTAGTTCATCGCCTTGATCTTGGCGCGCATCTGCGGAGTCACCGCGTCGGCGTCCACACCGAACACGCGGGCCGCGGTCACCGCGTGGAAGTCGCGGCCGGACTTGAACGCCTCGATCAGCAGCGCGTCCTCCGAAAGGTGCGCCATGATCCGCATCTCGATCTGGCTGTAGTCGGCGGTCATCAGCGAGTCATACCCCGTGCCGACCACGAACGCCTCGCGGATGCGACGGCCTTCCTCGGTGCGGATCGGGATGTTCTGGAGGTTGGGGTCCGTGCTCGAGAGCCGGCCGGTGGCCGCGATCAGCTGGTTGAAGGTGGTGTGAATCCGGCCGTCGGAGGCGACGGTCTTGAGCAGCCCTTCGACGGTCTGCCGGAGCCGGGAGACATCGCGGTGACGCAGCAGCGCGAGGAGGAACGGGTGCTCGGTCTTCACGAAGAGCTGCTGCAGCGCGTCGGCGTCGGTCGTGTAGCCGGTCTTCGTGCGTTTGGTCTTCGGCATGTCCAGCTCCTCGAACAGCACCACCTGGAGCTGTTTCGGGGAACCGAGGTTGATCTCCTTGCCGATCACGTCGAACGCCTCGTCCGCGGCCTTCTTCACCCCGCCTGCGAACTCGGCCTCCAGGGCTTCGAGGTGCGCGACGTCGACCGCGACGCCGATCCGCTCCATCTCCGCGAGCACGAGCACCAGCGGCAGCTCCACGTCGCCGAGCAGCCGGGTGCCGCCGCGGTCCTCGAGCTCCTGGTCGAGCGCGGCAGCGAGATCGAGGACCGCACGCGCCTGGAGCATCCAGCTGTCGCCGGCGCTGTCCTCGAGCACCGACTCGAAGCTCAGCTGGCCCGGGTCCTCCTCCTGCCTGCGCAGCTCTCGCTTGAGGTAGCGCACGGTGAGGTCCGCCAGGTCATAGGAGCGCTGGTCCGGGCGGGCAAGGTAGGCAGAGAGCGCGGTGTCGCGCTCGAGACCTGTGAGCTGCCACCCGCGTGCGGCCAGCGCCAGCATCGGACCCTTCGCGTCGTGCATCACCTTGGGGTACGACGGGTCGCCCAGCCAGTCCGCAAGCGTCTTGTCGTCCTCGGCACCGAGCCGTTCCACCTCGACCCACGCCGCCGCTCCGTCCGTCGTGGCCAGGGCGAGCGAGTGCACGTCACCGGCACCGGATCGCCAGCTGCCGTGCACCTGGAGCCCGACCCGTTGGCCCGCCACGGCGTGCTCCCTGAGCCAGTCCGCGAGCTCACCCTCGGCGAGGTGGGTGCCCTGGAGCTCGAAGCCGCCCTGCTCGACGTCCTCCTCGGAGCTCAGCGTCTCGAACAACCGGTCGCGAAGGACGCGGAACTCGAGGCTGTCGAAGAGCGTGTGCACGGCGTGGCGGTCCCACGGCTGCTGAACGAGGTCGGTCGGCGTGGCCGGCAAAGCGATGTCACAGACCAGCCGGTTGAGCTGGCGGTTGCGGATCACGTCACCCAGGTGCGCGCGCAGCGACTCTCCCTTCTTGCCGGTGATCTCATCGGCGCGTGCGATCAGGTTGTCCAAGCCGTCGAACTGGTTGAGCCACTTGGCGGCGTACCCCTCCCCCACCCCGGGCACCCCGGGCAGGTTGTCCGAGGTCTCGCCGACCAGGGCCGCCATCTCGGGGTACCGCGACGGCGGGATGCCGTAGCGCTCCTCGACCGCAGCCGGCGTCATCCGCTTCATCTCCGAGACGCCTCGCATCGGGTAGATCACGGTGGTCAAGGTGTCGACGAGCTGGAAGGCGTCCCGGTCACCGGAACAGACCAGCACCTGCATGCCCTCGGCCGTCGCCTGCGTGGTGAGCGTGGCGATGATGTCGTCGGCCTCGTAGCCCTCGACCTCGAGGTGCTTGATCCGGAGCGCATCGAGCACCTCCTTGATCAGCGGCAGCTGGCTGCTGAACTCCTCGGGTGTCTTGTTCCGCTTGGCCTTGTAGTCGGCATACTGCTCGAGCCGGAAGGTTTGCCGTGACTTGTCGAACGCGACGCCGACGTGCGTGGGCTGCTCGTCGCGCAGCACGTTGATCAACATGGACGTGAAGCCGTAGACGGCGTTGGTGGTCTGGCCCGTCGTGGTCGAGAAGTTCTCCACCGGCAGCGCGAAGAAGGCCCGGTAGGCCAGCGAGTGGCCGTCGAGCAGGAGGAGCCGGGGGCCCTGCCCCGGTGGCTCGTGCTGGGCTGCAGGCTGGTCTGGCACGGAGATCACCCTAGCCCGCCCCACCGACCATGCTCAGTCCACGTGAACCACAATGACCGCATGCACCAGGCCCACCCCGACGGGACCGAGCACCCCGACACCGAGCACCCCGACACCGAGCAGACCGACGCCGGCCACACCGCCGAGTTCCTCCGTGGCTCCGCGATGGGTGCGCTGAACGAGAAGATGGGGGTCGTGCTGGTGGAGGCCTCGGCGGACCGCCTCGTGGCGACGATGCCGGTGATGGGGAACACCCAGCCTTACGGCCTGCTCCACGGTGGCGCGTCCGTCGTGCTCGCCGAGAGCCTGGGATCGATCGGCTCGGCGATCCATGCTCATCCCGACCGGGTCGCGGTCGGCGTCGACATCAACGCGACCCACCACCGCTCGGCCAGAGACGGAGTGGTCACCGGCGTCGCGCAGGCGGTGCACCTGGGCCGTTCCAGCACCTGCTACGAAGTCGTGGTCAGCGACGAGCAGGGCAGACGCGTGTGTACGGCGCGGATCACGTGCGTCCTGCTGCCCGCCGCCTCTGAGAGCGGCGATGCGCCAGGACCCGGCTGAGCTGGGGGTGCGAACGGGTACCTCCGCGCGATCCCGCGGGCACCTCCCGGGGCAGCTTCGCTCGCAGCACGTGAACCGGGGCGCCGCGGATGATCGCCACCGGGCCCAGACCGAGTCGCGCCATGAACCGGTTCGTGTCGCGGGAGCTCGTCGTCGAGGCTGCCAGGACGTGCGTGGTGTCCTTCTCCTCGGCCCAGCTCACCGCCGCCTCCAGCAGGGCTCTGCCGACCCCGCGGCGCCGCCACTGGTCGAGCACGTGCAGAAAGCTGGCGTGGATGGCGGTTTCGCTGTGGATCGGCGAGACCGGCGCTCGGCGTAGATGCATCGCGCCCACCACGTCGTCGTCCACGAGCCCTACGACGAGACGCTCGTCGGGTTCGGCTGCGATCCGCGCCAGCGCGGAGGACGCCTCCGCGTCCGCCTTCGCGGTAGGTTGCAGCTCGACGGCGCGCTGCGAGGCCTCTGTCCAGATGCGGAGCAGAGCAGCGGCATCAGCAGGCCTGGCATCGCGGACGTGCACCGAGCTACGCGTCACCGGCTCTCACCCTTCAGTCCTCAGGCGCGTCGCGACCAACGGCACGCTGCGTGATTCGCTTGGCGTGCCTGAGGTCGTGCCGCGAGACCCACCCCCCGGTGGTCCGAGCGTCAGGGTACGACTACCACCATCGAAGCGGTAGAGAGGGGGTCCGGTGTTCCCTGGAGTCGGCACGCTGGTCAACATCGTCGCCGTGCTCGTCGGCACGGTGATCGGCGTCGGCGTCGGTCACCGGCTCTCCCAGCGCAGCCGCGACGTGGTCACCGACGGACTCGGCCTGGTCACCCTGCTCATCGCAGCCACTTCGGCGGCGCGCGTCGCCGACGCCGACTGGGCCAGTGCGGTCGGAAGCAGCGCGCCGACGCTGATCGTGCTCGGCTCCCTGCTCCTGGGCGGGATCGCCGGTTCGCTGCTGCGGATCGAGGACCGGCTCGAGGGCTTCGGCGGCTGGCTCCAAGAACGGCTGCGCGCTCGCTCACGCGATGCTGAGAACCGGAGAGACCGGCAGCGGTTCATCGAGGGGTTCGTATCGAGCTCACTGGTGTTCTGCGTCGGGCCGCTGACCATCCTGGGCTCGCTCAACGAGGGACTGGGCAACGGTGCGGACCAGCTGTACCTCAAGTCCGCGCTGGACGGCTTCGCCTCGATCGCCTTCGCGGCGTCGTTGGGTTGGGGTGTTGGTGCGAGCGTGATCAGCATCCTGCTCGTGCAGGGATCGCTCACCTTGCTCGGCGCCGCCCTCGGCGACGTTCTCGCAGACGCCCAGCTCGCCGCGATGACCACCGTCGGCGGCCTGCTGTTGGTCGGCGTCGCCCTGCGGCTGCTCCGGCTCAAGCAGCTGCCGGTCGGAGACCTGCTTCCCGCGTTGGTGGTGGCACCGCTGCTGAGCCTCGCCGTCGCCGCACTGCGGTGAGGGATGCGAGGGGCGAGACTCGTTGCAGACGCCAAGCCAACAGCCTGCGATGCAGCATTGTTGTGCGCAGGTACGGCACAGCATCGCGCCGATGCCATAGTGTGATTCCCGATCTCGTGAACATGGGGTGAGTGACCAGGGCGAGCTGGGTTATGGCGCTGGTCACTTGTCGCTATAGTCCCGCGAGACATCGACCCAGATGAGGCGACAGGAGACCCATGCACGTCGGCCTTACCCGAATCGCAGCGCTGTTCGCCGCCTTCTTCGTCGCAGTGGTCGTCCTTTCCGGGTCCGCCCAGGCCGCGGTTCCCAGCGTCTCCGCAGGGGGCAGCGCAGAGTGCGCCCTGCCGGAGGCGACCGACGACGACTCCATCTCCATCCTGGTCCGGATCTGTGACCGCCGCGACGAGCCACAGACCCCCGTCGAGGGCGTGACCACGATCGTCGAGGACTCCTCCGGTCAGGTCGTCGGCGAAGGGACGACCGGAGCCGACGGGACGGCGATCGTCGATCTGCCGGGCACCGCCATCGACAACCTCGGCCAGTCGTTCACGGTGAGGATCGACGAGCAGAGTCTGCCGGAGGACACCCAGCCGGAGGTCCTCGAGCGCACGGTGGCCATCAACCTGGACTCCGACCAGTCGGTCACCTTCCCGATCGGCGCGGCGGAGGGCGCCGGTTCCGGGATCGGAGTCCAAGCCGCGCAGCTCTTCGTGGGCGGGATCGTCTTCTCGGTCCTGCTCGCCATGGCGGCACTCGGGCTCTCGATGATCTTCGGCACCACCGGACTGACGAACTTCTCCCACGGTGAGCTCGTCACCTTCGGGGCACTCGCCGCCTTCGCCGTCGACCAGCTTCCCGGAGCGATCCGGGTCGGTGGGATCAACATCACTGTCGCAGTGGCGGTCGTCGCGGCGTTCGTGCTCTCCGGAGTGTTCGGCTGGGTGAACGATGCAGGTCTGTGGCGCCCGCTACGACGCCGGGGGACCGGGGTGATCGCGATGATGATCGTCAGCATCGGTCTCTCGATCTTCCTCCGCAACGTCTACCAGTACCTCGCCGGGGCGCAGAGCCGGAACTACTCCCAGTTCTCAGCCACCCAGCCATGGGAGATCGGCCCGATCCTGCTCACACCCAAGGAGCTCATCGTCGCCCTGGTCGGGATGGCCATGCTTGTGGCGGTGACGTCGCTGCTCCAGTTCACCCGGCTGGGCAAGGCGACCCGATCGGTCGCCGACAACCCTGCGCTGTCCTCCGCGACCGGGATCAACGTGGAGCGTGTCATCAACCTGGTCTGGATCGGTGGCGCCGCGCTTGCCGGGCTGGCCGGTGCGCTCCTCGGCCTCACCCAGGGTTTCGACTACCAGATCGGCTTCAAGCTGCTGCTGCTGATCTTCGCCGCGACAGTGCTCGGTGGTCTGGGCACCATCTGGGGAGCCATCGTCGGCGCTTTCATCATCGGCCTGTTGACCGAGCTCTCCACCCTGCTCGTGCCGGCCGAGTTCAAGTTCGTCAGTGCACTGCTCGTACTCATCATCGTCCTGCTGATCAGGCCCCAGGGTCTGCTCGGCAGGGCTCAGCGGGTCGGCTGAGGAAGGCAACGCGACAATGGACTTTCAAACCATCCTGAGCCTCTCGCTCCAGTCAGCCCTCGGTCCTACCGCGGTCATCTACGCCTTGGCAGCGATCGGGCTCAACGTGCACTTCGGCTACACCGGGCTGCTCAACTTCGGGCAGGCCGGTTTCATGATGGTCGCCGGTTACGCACTGGTGTCCTTCCCCATCGTGCTCGGCCTGAGCCTGTGGCTGGGGGCGCTGGCCGGACTGCTGCTCACCGTCGTGCTGGCCCTTCTCCTCGGTGTCCCGACGCTTCGCCTGCGAGCCGACTACCTGGCGATCGTGACCATCGCCGCAGCGGAGATCATCCGGCAGTCGATCGGGGCCGCAACCTTGTCGGACACGTTCGGGGGCCAGGACGGCCTGACCGGTTTCATCGAGCCGTTCCGTGCGCTCAACCCCTACACCGGGTCGATCGGCATCCCGGGACTGGTCACCTGGAGCGCCTTCGACTTCTGGGTGATGACGGTCGGCTGGGTCCTGGTCGCCATCTCCTGCGTCGTCATCTGGCTGCTGATGCGCAGTCCCTGGGGGCGGGTGCTGAAGTCCATCCGCGAGGACGAGGACGCGGTGCGGTCTCTCGGCAAGAACGTCTACTCGTACAAGATGCAGGCGCTGATGCTCGGCGGGCTGTTCGGCGCGCTGGCCGGATTCATCACCGCACTGAGGTCGGCCTCGATCGGACCGTCGTTCTTCGCCACGGACGTCACCTTCTTCGCCTACACCGTGCTCCTGATCGGTGGAGCAGCCCGGGTGCTCGGGCCGGTTGCCGGATCGATCATCTTCTGGTTCCTGATCAGCGGGCTCGGCATCTTCTTCGCCCAGGCGACAGGTGGTGCCGACCCGCTCATCCCGGCCTCCATCATGACCTCCACCCAGGCGAGCCTGATGCGGTTCATCTTCTTGGGACTGGGCCTGATGCTGTTGATGATCTTCCGACCACAAGGGATCTTCGGGGACCGAAGGGAGCTGGCGATCGATGCCCGCTGAGCAGACCACCGCCGCTGCCGGGGACACGCCGGGCAACGGGTCCAGGGCCGACAGCACTGCTGCGCGCGAGGCGCTGAACCAGGTCGACCACAGACCGGGCTCTGCCAAGCCCGACCCGATCGTCGTCGCGGACAACGTGACCCGACAGTTCGGTGGCCTCACGGCGGTCGACGTCGAGCACGTGGAGATCCAACGGGGCGTGATCACCGCTCTGATCGGGCCCAACGGCGCCGGCAAGACCACGTTCTTCAACGTGCTGACCGGCTTCGACAAGCCGCAGTCCGGGACCTGGTCGTTCAACGGCCGGCCCCTGTCCGGTGTCCCCGCCTACCAGGTTGCCCGGATGGGCATGGTGCGTACCTTCCAGCTGACCAAGGTGCTCGCGAAGCTCCACGTCGTGGAGAACATGCGGCTGGGTGCAACCGGTCAGTCAGGCGAGCGCTTCCTCTCGGCCCTGCTCCAGAGATGGGGCGGTCAGGAAAGACAGATCACCGACAAGGCCGACAAGCTCCTCGAGCGTTTCCTGCTGGACAAGAAGCGCAACGACTTCGCCGGGTCGCTGTCCGGAGGCCAGCGCAAGCTGTTGGAGATGGCGCGGGCGCTGATGGCGGACCCGGAGCTGGTGATGCTCGACGAGCCGATGGCGGGGGTGAACCCGGCGCTCAAGCAGTCCCTGCTCGGCCACGTGAAGTCGCTGCGTGACGAGGGACGCACTGTGCTGTTCGTAGAGCACGACATGGACATGGTCCGCGACATCTCTGACTGGGTCATCGTGATGGCTCAAGGCACGATCGTCGCCGAGGGCCCGCCCGACTCCGTGATGGCGAACAAGAGCGTGATCGACGCCTACCTCGGCTCGCACCACGACCAGGACCTCAGTGAGGACGTTGAGGAGGAGATCATCGCAGCGGCCGAGGCGGAGATCGCCGGGACGACCAAGACCGAGGAGCGCAAGTGAGCGGCGACAGCGGCGGGCACGACGGCATCATCGACACGACCGGTCAGGACGAGATTCCCGGGCGTCGCGAGCACCTGAAGGCTGCTGAGGGCGCCGTGCTGCGCGCGGACGACCTGGTGGCCGGCTACCTGCCCGGTGTGAACATCCTCAGTGGGGCCGACCTCTACTGCCAGGAAGGTGAGCTGGTCGGCATCATCGGTCCGAACGGGGCCGGCAAGTCCACCCTCCTCAAGGCGCTCTTCGGGCTGGTCCGGGTGAGCTCGGGGAGCGTTCGGCTCAGGGGCGAGGAGGTCACCAACGATCGGGCGGACGCGCTGGTGAGCAAGGGCATCGGTTTCGTGCCGCAGACCAACAACGTCTTCCCGTCCCTGACCATCCAGGAGAACCTGGAGATGGGCGTCTACCAGCGGCCCAAGACCTTCCGCAAACGCTTCGACTTCGTCGGCGGCCTGTTCCCCACTCTCGTCGACCGACGCAACCAGCGCGCCGGCTCGTTGTCCGGCGGCGAACGTCAGATGGTGGCCATGGGGCGGGCCCTGATGGCCGAGCCCTCCGTGCTGCTGCTCGACGAGCCGTCGGCCGGCCTGTCGCCGGTGCTGCAGGACGAGGTGTTCGTGCAGACCCGCCGGATCAACCGCGCAGGGGTCTCGGTGGTGATGGTCGAGCAGAACGCTCGCCGCTGCCTCCAGATCTGTGAACGAGGCTACGTGATGGACCAGGGACGCAACGCCTACACAGGGACCGGCTCCGAGCTGTCCAAGGACCCGAAGGTCATCGAGCTCTACCTGGGCACCCTCGCGAAGACCTGAGCAGTCACCGCCCGGTCAACCGCCGGTCAACCGCAGCCCAGCAGCAGCCCACAAAGCAGCGCCGAAGAAAGCCCGAAGGCCCGGCCGTGGCGGCCGGGCCTTCGGTGCTTCGGTGCTTTGCTGGTCGCTGACCAGCCATACGGCGGCTGGGTCAGCCGCTCGGAACGACACCGGAGACAGAGTCGACCTGCTCGTAGGTGTTGCCCTTCTGGTACTCCTGGATGGCGTAGGTGCCAGCGACCAGGCTGCCCGTGTCGGTCATGTCGGTGGGACCGGACGGGCCCTTGTAGTCGATGTCCTCACCTTGGTCGAGCAGCTTGACGCAGTCGGCGAACGTCGTGCACTCCGTGCCGTCCTTGGTGACGTTGACGATCTCCGAACCGATGGCCTTGCCGGAGTCGCTACCCGCCTGGATGGCGGCCAACGCGCTGATGATCGTGGCGTCGTAGGACTCCGCCGCGTAGGTCAGCTCGTCCAACGGCTTGTTCACCTGGTTGACCCGCTTGATGAACTCCGGGTCCGGCTCAGCAGCGCCCGGAACGGTGCCCTTGACGCCGGACAGGTCGAAGTTCTCCTCGGAGTAGTCGGCCAGGTTGCCGTCCACGAAGTAGATCTGGATGTCCTGCGGGCCGATCCCCTTGGCGATCAGCTGCGGGATGATCTTCGTGGTCTCCTCGAACGCGACGAGCACGAGCGCGTCCGGCTTGGAAGCGGCGACCTGCGCTACTTCGGCGGTGTAGTTCTGCGCGTCCGCCGCGTACAGGACGAACTCGCTGACGGTGGCGCCCTTCTGCTCCACGACCTCCTGAACTCGCTCGGACAGTCCCTCGCCGTAGAAGTCCTGACGACCCATGATCGCGATGTTGTCGTGGCCGTCCTCGATCGCGAGGTTCGCCAGGATCTCTCCCTGGAGAACGTCGGAGGGAGCCGTGCGGAAGTACAGCCCGTTGTCGTCGTAGGTGTCGAAGCCCGCGGCGGTGTTCGCCGGCGAGAAGTGCACGACCCCCGCTCCGGTGATCTTGTCGATGACCGTGATCGAGACACCCGAGGCAGCGGCACCGATAATCACGTCCGCGTTGGCGTTCAGTAGCTTGTCCACCTCTGCACCGGCGATGTCGGGCGTGCCGTCTCCGGAGTCGGCGTCGACCTCCGCGACATCCTTGCCCAGCACGCCGCCGGCCTCGTTGATCTCCTCGACGGCGAGGTCGACGCCCGCGAACTCCGGTGGGCCGAGGAAGGCGAGGTCGCCGGTCTGGGGCAGCAGGCTTCCGAAGGTGAGGGTTCCGTCACCCTTGGGCACCGCGCCGCTGTCTCCCCCGGTGTCTCCCCCGCTCTCGTCCTCGGTCGGGCTGGCGGAGTCGGTGTTTTCGTTGCCGGCGGGGGTTTCGGTCTCCCCGCCGCAGGCAGTCAGCACCAGCGCGGTCGCCGCGAGGGCTGAGGCCATGCGCCAGGCGCGGGTTGGGCGTTTCATTGAGCCTCCGTCTTAGGACGTAAGTGCGGGACCGGCCGTTCGGCAAGGTCCCACGTCAGTTGTGATGGAGCGAACCTAGCCGGTCAACGGCACATAGTCATTGACCTCGCCCGAATTCTCCACTCTGTCGTTGTCAGATCGTGACCTGCGGCTGCGCCCCTCCCCCTCGCTCGTGAGGCTCGCTTCCGGGGCCCCTTTCAGGGCTGGCTTCAGGCTGGCTTCAGGGTTCGCTTCGGGGCTCGGCGCTGCCGGTGAGCGTGGGGCCGTGGGCCAGCACACCGTCCGCGACCTGCCGCATCGACACCCGCAGGTCCATCGCGGTCTTCTGGATCCAGCGGAACGCCTCGGGCTCGCTCAGCCGCAGCTGGCGCTGCAGCACGCCCTTTGCCCGGTCCACCTGCTTCCTGGTCGCCAGCGCGTCGCTCAGTCCCTCGACCTCCGACTCCAGCTGCCTGAGCTCGACGAACCGGCTCAGCGCCACCTCGATCGCGGGCACCAGGTCGGCCTTGGTGAACGGCTTGACGAGGTAGGCCATCGCACCGGCGTCCCTCGCCCGCTCCACCAGGTCCCGCTGGCTGAAGGCGGTCAGGATCACCACCGCGGCGATGCGCTGCTCGGCGATCCGCTCGGCTGCCGATATCCCGTCGAGCTTGGGCATCTTGACGTCGAGCAGGACGAGGTCGGGACGCAGCTGCTCGGCGAGCTCGACGGCCCTCTCCCCGTCCGCCGCCTGACCGACGACGTGGTACCCCTCCTCCTCGAGCATCTCGGCGAGGTCGAGCCGGATGAGGGTCTCGTCCTCGGCAATCACCACGCGAGCAACGGGCGGTGTGGAGCTCACGGCAACCCAGGCTAGTGCGGCATAGTGAGGCCATGCACGTCCGCCGCCTCGGCTCAAGCCGAACGGCCCTCTGCTGGTGCGCAGCCGCCCTGCTGATGACCTTCGGCTGCAGCCCCGGCTCCGATCCTCCGGCCGACGAGCCCGTCGTCGCCCCGTCGCCCTCGGTGTCACTGTCCTTCTTGCAGTACCGCTCCGACGAAGGCACCCGCCGGGCGCTGCTGCGAGTGACCAACCACGACGACGAGGTGCTCTCCCCCACGGGGATCGGCGTCGACTGGGTCGGGTACGGCGGTCGCTACCGGCAGGACTACGACACGACCATCGCCCCCGGGCAGACGCTCGACCTGCGGATGAGCCTGCCGCCCCCGGTCTGCGCGGATGGCTCCGGGCCGGCACACGGTCTGGTCGAGGTCGGCGCTACGACGGCCCGCTCACGACTCGATCCGTTCGGACAGGCGATCCTGCGACAGGTATGGCGACGTTCCTGCGACAAGGAGTACGTCGGGGACCGGCTCGGGGTCGCTCTCGACGACACCTGGCGACGTGCCGGGGTCGGCAGGTCGTCGTACCTTGTCGGCAGGCTCGACCTGACCCGCCGTGGCGGCAGCGCGGAGGTCGAGGTGGCTCGCCTCCGGGGGTCGGTGATGTTCGACCTCCGGCTCGCCGAGCCCTCGGTGCTGCGCTCTGGGTCGGAGCACGGCTGGTACCCGGTGGAGCTTCGCCCGCTCCGCTGCGACGAGCACGCGCTGGGTCAGAGCAGCCAGACGTTCGCCTGGCGCAGCGAGCTCCGGTTCCACGACGACGAGCTGCGCACAGTGCCCCTGGTCCCGTCGTTGCGAACCCAGGTACGGGCCAACGCCCTGCTCGAGCGTGCTTGTCGTTGAGTCGGTTACCGTTCTGCGAGAGCCCCGATAGCCCAACCGGCAGAGGCAGTGGTCTCAAACACCACCCAGTGTGGGTTCGAATCCCACTCGGGGCACCGTGAGCCGAGTCCCCGTCAGGAGAGGCGGCGGTAGGCAGGGGCGACCTCGTTGATCGCGTCGCCCATCCGGTGGACCCGCAACGCGTTCGTCGACCCGGGGATGCCCGGCGGGCTGCCGGCGATGATCACCACCAGCTCACCCTCCTGCACCCGACCGGTGTGCAGCAGCGCCTCGTCGACCTGGCGCACCATCTCGTCGGTGTGCTCGACAGATGCGGTCTGGAAGGTCTCCACGCCCCAGGTCAAGGACAGCTGTGAGCGCACCACCGACTCGGGGGTGAAGGCAAGCACCGGAATCTCGCCCCGAAGCCGTGAGAGCCGTTTGGCCGAGTCGCCGCTCTGGGTGAATGCGACCAGGTACTTCGCGCCGACGCGCTGCGCCACCTCGCAGGCCGCCTTGGCGATCACACCTCCCCGGGTGCGTGGGTCCCAGTCGATGCCCGCCATCCGCGACAGCCCGTGGCGCTCGGTGGAGGACACGATGCGCGCCATCGTCCGGACGGTCTCGATCGGGTGCTGGCCGACGCTGGTCTCACCGGAGAGCATCACCGCGTCGGCGCCGTCGAGCACCGCGTTGGCCACGTCGGACGCCTCGGCGCGGGTCGGCCTCGGGTTGGTGATCATCGACTCGAGCATCTGGGTGGCCACGATCACCGGCTTCGCGTTCACCCGGGCCTTCTCGATCACCTGCTTCTGAAGGAACGGCACGTCCTCCAGCGGACACTCCACGCCCAGGTCCCCGCGGGCGACCATGAACCCGTCGAACGCGGCCACCACCTCGTCGAGGTGGTCGATCGCCTGCGGCTTCTCGATCTTGGCGATCACCGGCAGGAAGACGCCCTCCTCCCGCATCACCCGGCGCACGTCCTCGGCGTCGTGCGCAGAGCGGACGAACGAGAGCGCCACGAAGTCCACGCACAGGTGCAGTGCCCAGCGCAGGTCCTCGATGTCCTTGTCCGACAGCGCCGGGACCGACACCGCGACGCCGGGCAGGTTGATGCCCTTGTGGTTGCTGATCGGGCCCGGGACGACGACGACAGACTGCACGTCGGTCTCGTCCACGGCGGTCACCCGCAGCCGCACCTGGCCGTCGTCGATGAGGATCTCGTCGTCGACGGAGACGTCACCGGGCAGGCCGTCGTACGTGGTCGAGCACATCTCGACATCGCCGGGGACGTCGCGGGTGGTGATCGTGAACGTACGCCCCTCCTCCAGCTCGACGGGACCGTCCGCGACCTTGCCGAGCCGGATCTTCGGACCCTGAAGATCCGCGAAGACACCCACGCCCCTGCCGGACTCGTCCGCGGCCTTGCGGACCAGCCGGTAGACCTCCTCGTGGTCGTCATGGGTGCCGTGGCTGAGGTTCAGCCGGGCCACATCCATCCCCGCGTCGACGAGCTGCCGGACGCGTTCCGGTGTCGACGTCGCAGGGCCGAGGGTGCAGACGATCTTGGCTCTCCGCATGTACCGAGCGTAGTCCGCTACACCAGCAGCGGACGCTCGGTCGGCGCAACCGGCGCGGGCAGCGTCGTCGCGCCGGTCAGGTACCTGTCCACCCCGGCAGCACAGGCTCGGCCCTCGGCGATCGCCCACACGATCAACGACTGTCCGCGTCCGGCGTCACCGGCGACGAAGACCCCGTCCACGCTCGACATGTAGGCGGCGTCCCGGGCCACGTTGCCCCGGCTGTCGAGGTCGACACCGAGCTGGGCGACCACGCCGTCGCGCTGCGGCCCGGTGAACCCCATCGCGAACAGCACCAGCTCCGCCCGGATCTCGCGCTCGGAGCCGGCCACCTCCTCGAAGCGGCCCTCTCGCAGCTGCACCTCGACCAGCCGCAGCCCCCGCACGTGGCCGGCCTCGTCGCCCAGGAACTCCTTGGTGGACACCGCGTAGACGCGTTCACCGCCCTCCTCGTGGGCCGAGGAGACCCGGTAGGTCATCGGGTACGTCGGCCAGGGCATCGTCTCCGGGCGCTCCTGGGCAGGCCGGGTCATGATCTCCAGCTGGGTCACCGAGGCTGCACCCTGCCGATGGGCGGTGCCCAGACAGTCCGCCCCGGTGTCGCCCCCGCCGATGATCACGACGTTCTTGCCGGTCGCCACGACCTGGTCCTCGACGGGTTCTCCGAGGCAGGCACGGTTCGACTGCGGAAGGTAGTCCATCGCCTGATGGATCCCGCCGAGCTCGCGGCCGGGGATCGGGAGGTCGCGCGCGACGGTAGCCCCGATGGCGAGCACCACGGCGTCGAAGCGATCGCGGAGCTCGGCCCCGGTCATCGCGACCCCGACCTCAGTGCCGGCGCGGAAGACGGTGCCCTCGCGTCGCATCTGGTCCAGTCGGCGATCCAGGTACTTCTTCTCCATCTTGAACTCGGGGATGCCGTAGCGCATCAGTCCACCGATCTTGTCGGCTCGTTCGTAGACGGCGACGGTGTGACCGGCACGAGTCAGCTGCTGGGCCACGGCCAGACCCGCGGGACCGGACCCGACCACCGCCACCGTCTTGCCGGTCAGCCACTCCGGCGGCTGCGGCCGCACGTGGCCGGAGTCGAAGGCTCGGTCGGCGATCGCGACCTCCACGTTCTTGATCGTCACGGGGTCCTGGTTGATGCCGAGCACGCACGCGGTCTCGCACGGCGCAGGGCACAGCCGGCCGGTGAACTCCGGGAAGTTGTTGGTGGCATGCAGCCGCTCGATCGCGCCTTCCCAGTCGTCACGCCAGACCAGGTCGTTCCACTCCGGGATGATGTTCCCGAGCGGACATCCCTGGTGACAGAACGGAATCCCGCAGTCCATGCACCGGCCGGCCTGCTTGGTGATGATCGGCAGCAGGGCCCGACCGGCGCCCCCGGGATAGACCTCGTTCCAGTCCCGCACCCGCTCGGTGACCGGACGTCGCGAGGCGACCTCGCGGCCATCCCTGAGGAAGCCTCTGGGGTCAGCCATGGAGGGCCTCCATCATCGCGGTCGCAGCCTGCTCCTCGTCGAGCCCTTGCTCCATGGCCGCGGCGCGTGCCTCGAGCACCCGCTTGTAGTCGGTGGGCATCACCTGAGTGAACCGGGGCACCGAAGACGGCCAGTCCTCGAGCAGCCCCGCGGCCACCGGGGAGTCGGTCTCCTCGGCGTGCCGGCGGACCATGTCCGCCAGGTCGTCCTGGGCGTCGTCCGGCACCGGCCCGAGCCCGACGAGCTCGGGGTTGACCCGGCCCTCGTCGAGGTCGAGCACGAAGGCGTCGCCGCCGGACATGCCCGCCGCGAAGTTGCGTCCGGTCGGACCGAGCACGACGACCCGGCCGCCCGTCATGTACTCACACCCGTGGTCGCCGACACCTTCCACCACGGCGAGCGCGCCGGAGTTGCGGACGCAGAAGCGCTCGCCCACCTGGCCGCGCAGGAACATCTCGCCGCCCGTCGCGCCGTAGCCGATCACGTTCCCGGCGATGATCTCGTGCTCTGCCACGAAGCCGGCCGACCTGTCCGGGCGCACCACGATCCGCCCGCCGGAGAGCCCCTTGCCGGTGTAGTCGTTGGTGTCGCCCTCCAGTCGCAGGGTGATGCCCCCCGGCAGGAACGCCCCGAAGGACTGGCCGGCCGATCCGGTGAAGGTGAGGTCGATGGTTCCGTCGGGCAGGCCGTCACCCCGGTAGGCCTTGGTGACCTCGTGGCCCAGGATCGTGCCGACGGTGCGGTTCACGTTGCGGATCGGCAGGCTCGCACGCACCGGCTCACCCCGGTCGAGCGCGTCGGCACAGAGGGCAACCAGCTCGTTGTCCAGCGCCTTGTCCAGCCCGTGGTCCTGGGCGGTGGTGTTGCGCCGGGGGGTTCCGGGGGGAAGCGCCGGGACGTGCAGGATCGGGGAGAGGTCCATGCCGGCGGCCTTCCAGTGCTCGACCGCCCGGCTCACATCGAGGTGCTCGGCCTGCCCGACTGCCTCGTCGAGGGACCGGAAGCCGAGCTCGGCGAGGAGCTCACGCACCTCCTCGGCGACGTACTCGAAGAACCGCACCACGTGCTCGGCCTGGCCGGTGTAGCGCTCGCGCAGCACCGGATTCTGCGTGGCGACTCCCACCGGGCAGGTGTCGAGGTGGCAGACCCGCATCATGATGCACCCGGAGACCACCAACGGGGCGGTCGCGAAGCCGAACTCCTCGGCACCGAGGAGAGCGGCGATCATGACGTCGCGACCGGTCTTGAGCTGGCCGTCGGTCTGCACCACGATCCGGTCACGCAGGCCGTTGAGCAGCAGGGTCTGCTGGGTCTCGGCGAGGCCGAGCTCCCACGGACCACCGGCGTGCTTGAGCGAGGTGAGCGGCGATGCTCCGGTGCCTCCGTCGTGCCCGGAGATGAGCACCACGTCGGCGTGCGCCTTGGACACACCGGCCGCGACAGTCCCGACCCCGACCTCGGCGACGAGCTTCACATGCACCCGCGCGCCGGGGTTGGCGTTCTTGAGGTCGTGGATGAGCTGGGCAAGGTCCTCGATCGAGTAGATGTCGTGGTGCGGAGGCGGCGAGATGAGGCCCACGCCGGGCGTCGAGTAACGGGTCTTCGCGACCCACGGGTAGACCTTGTGCCCGGGCAGCTGACCGCCCTCGCCGGGCTTGGCGCCCTGGGCCATCTTGATCTGGATGTCGTCTGAGTTCGTCAGGTACTCGGCCGTGACGCCGAAACGCCCGGACGCGACCTGCTTGACCGCGCTGCGGCGTGCGGGGTCGTAGAGCCGGTCGGCGTCCTCGCCACCCTCGCCGGTGTTCGACTTCCCACCGAGCCGGTTCATCGCGATCGCCAGCGTCTCGTGCGCCTCCTGGCTGATCGAGCCGTAGGACATGGCGCCGGTGGAGAACCGCCTGACGATCTCCGAGACCGGCTCCACCTCCTCGAGCGGCACCGGAGTCCGCTCGTCGGACTTGAACCGGAACAACCCGCGCAGGGTCATCAGCCGCTCGGACTGCTGGTCCACGCGTGCGGTGTACTGCTTGAAGATGTCGTAGCGCCCGGTGCGGGTCGAGTGCTGCAGCCGGAACACCGTCTCGGGGTCGAACAGGTGCAGCTCGCCCTCCCGGCGCCACTGGTACTCACCGCCGATCTCGAGCTCGCGGTGGGTGCGCCCCACCCCGTCCACCGGGTAGGCAGTGCGGTGCCGGAGCTCGACCTCCTTCGCGATCGTGTCCAGGCCGATCCCGCCCAGCTTGCTGACCGTGCCGCTGAAGTACCGGTCGACCAGCTGCTGCGACAAACCGACGGCCTCGAAGATCTGAGCGCCGGTGTAGGACGCCACGGTCGAGACGCCCATCTTGCTCATCACCTTGAGCACACCCTTGCCGAGCGAGCGGACCAGGTTCTCGACCGCGACTTGCGGTTCGGCGTCCAGGTAGTACCCGTCGCGCGCGAGGTCCTCCACGGACTCCATGGCTAGGTAGGGGTTGACCGCCGCGGCGCCGTACCCGATCAGCAGGGCGACGTGGTGGACCTCGCGCACGTCACCTGCTTCGACCAGCAGGCCGACCTGGGTGCGGGTCTTCTCCCGGACCAGGTGGTGGTGCACGGCGCCGGTCAGCAGCAGCGACGGGATCGGCGCCAGGTCCACAGTCGAGTGCCGGTCGGACAGCACGATGATGTGCACCCCTCCGGCGATCGCCGCGGACACCTCTGCGCAGATCTCCTCGATCCGGGTGGCCAGCGCCTCGCCTCCCCCGGCGACCTCGTAGAGCCCCTGGGAGACGTGGGTGGAGTAGCCGGGCAGGTCACCGTCCCGGTTGATGTGCAGGATCTTGGCAAGGGCGTCGTTGTCGATGACGGGGAACGGCAGCACGACCTTGCGGGAGGAGGCAGGGCCGGGCTCGAGCAGGTTCGCCTCCGGGCCGATGGTTCCCTCCAGCGAGGTGACGAGCTCCTCGCGGATCGCGTCCAGCGGCGGGTTCGTGACCTGGGCGAACAGCTGGCTGAAGTAGTCGAACAGCAGCCGCGGGCGTTGCGAGAGCGCGGCGATCGGCGTGTCGGTCCCCATCGAACCGAGCGGCTCCGCTCCGGTCCTCGCCATCGGGGTGAGCAGCACCCTCAGCTCCTCCTCGGTGTAGCCGAAGACCTGCTGGCGCCGGGTGACCGAGGCGTGGGTGTGCACGACGTGCTCGCGGTCGGGCAGGTCCTCCAGACGGATCAGCCCGGCGTGCAGCCACTCGTCGTAGGGGTGCTCATCGGCCAGCTCGCCCTTGATCTCCTCGTCCTCGATGATCCGGTGCTCGCCGACGTCGACGAGAAACATCCGACCAGGCTGGAGCCGGCCCTTGCGGACGACCGCCGCCGGGTCGATGTCGAGCACTCCCACCTCGGAGGCGAGCACGACCAGACCGTCGTCGGTGACCCAGTACCGGCTCGGTCGCAGGCCGTTGCGGTCCAGCACGGCGCCCACCTGGGTTCCGTCGGTGAACACGACACAGGCGGGGCCGTCCCACGGCTCCATCACCGCGGAGTGGAACTCGTAGAAGGCCCGGCGCTTGGCGTCCATCTGGAGCCCGGTCGGAGTGCCTGTGGTCGGAACCGCGTTCTCCCACGCCTCGGGGATCATCATCAGCACCGAGTGCGGCAGGCTCCGACCGCCCATGTGCAGCAGCTCGAGGACCTCGTCGAACGACGCCGAGTCCGACGCGCCGGGGGAGCAGACCGGGTACAGCCGTTCCAGGTCACCGGGGATCAGGTCGCTGTCCAGCAGCGCCTCCCGCGCCCGCATCCAGTTGCGGTTGCCCATCACGGTGTTGATCTCCCCGTTGTGGGCGATGAACCGGAACGGGTGCGAGAGGGGCCAGCTCGGGAAGGTGTTGGTGGAGAACCTCGAGTGCACCACCGCCACGGCCGACGCCAGCCGCTCGTCTCGGAGGTCGGGGTAGAACTGGTCGAGCTGGTCGGTGGTCAGCATCCCCTTGTACGCGAGGGTGCGCGAGGACAGCGACGGGAAGTACGCGTCGGTCTCCCGCTCGGCGCGCTTGCGCAAGCAGAACGCCATCCGCTCCAGCGCCATCCCGACCACTCGTCCGCTGGCTCCGGCGACGAACAGCTGGCGGAACGTCGGCATCACCGCGAGGGCGGTGGCTCCCAGCATCGCCGGGTCCACCGGAACTTCGCGCCAGCCCAGCACCGCGAGCCTCTCCTCCGCGGCGATGTCCTCGATCCGGGCCTGCGTCTTCTTGACCTGCTCCGGGTCACCCGGCAGGAAGGCGGTGCCCACCGCATAGCCGTGGCGCGGTGGGAGTGCGAAGCCGACCTCGGACCGCAGGAACCGGTCCGGCACCTGCAGCAGGATCCCTGCGCCGTCACCGGAGTCCGGCTCGGCCCCGACGGCGCCGCGGTGCTCGAGGTTTCGCAGGGCGGTGACCGCCTTGGCCACGATGTCGTGGCTGGCGACACCGGTCAGTGTGGCGACGAAGGCCACGCCACACGCGTCGTGCTCGTGCTGACCGTCGTAGAGCCCCTGGGGCGGCGGGAATGCTCGCATGCGTCACTCTCCGTCGTCGTGACGCCGAGCCCGGGATGGCGCTCGACGGGTCTGGTCATCCGCGGGACGACGTTGGCCCATGCAGAGTCGTGCAAGCCTACAACAACATCAGCCGCTTCAGCCGAGACTGGTGCCGACGGCCGCGCCGATGGCGTAGGTCACCCCCGCTGCGGCCAGGCCGAGGACCGTCTGCCGCAGGCCGCCGTACCACCACGACTTGTTGGTCACCTGGGTGACCAGCGCACCACATCCGAACAGCGCCACCAAGGTGACCACCAGACCGGGCAGCAGGGTCGAGGCCCCGAGCAGGTAGGGCAACACCGGGATCAGCGCTCCCAGGGCGAAGGACAGGAAGGAGGAGACGGCGGCGACGGTCGGCGAGGGCAGGTCGTCGGGGTCGAGCCCGAGCTCCTCGCGTGCGTGCACGTTGACGGCGTTGTCGACGTCGCGGTGCATCTGCCGGGCGACGTCGAGTGCGAGGTCCTGGTCGACCCCCTTGGCGACGTACATCGCGGCGAGCTCGCGGGCCTCGCCCTCCGGATTTCGGAGGATCTCCACCCGCTCCTTCTCGATCTCCCGCGCGGCGGCCTCCGACTGGCTGGCCACCGAGGTGTACTCCCCCGCGGCCATCGAGAAGGAGCCGGCGGCCAGGCCGGCGAGGCCGGCGAGCACGACGGCCGCCGAGTCGCCGGCGTCCCGGGTACCACCGGCGACACCGGCCACCAGGGCCAGGTTCGAGACCAGACCGTCCATGGCGCCGAAGACCGCCGGCCGCAGCCAACCCCCGGTCACATCAGGGTGCTCGTGGTCGATGGCGGTCGCGGCGGGTCCCTCGCTGGTCATGACCTCGAAACTAGCCGCCCGCGGTGACGATTTCACCGAAGGCGAGCCTCACCTGACCTGGTTGTCCCGGTCGGCCCGGTCATCCCCGTCCGGACCCGGCGCCGGCTCGTCCTCCAGCTCCCGCAGCACCGTCGCCTCGCGCCCGGGATGCCGCCGGGAGGACACGGCGAAGTAGGACACGGCCGCGAGGAAGACCACGATCGAGACCCACACGTTGACCCGGAGGCCGAAGACGTCGTCGAGCTGGACGTCGTCGATCCGCAGGTGCTCGATCCACCCCCGCCCGGCCGTGTACCCGGCGACGTACAACGCGAAGACCCGGCCGAATCCGAGGTTGAGCCTGCGGTCGGCCCAGACCACCAGTGCGGCGATCCCCAGGTTCCAGCCGAACTCGTAGAGGAAGGTGGGATGGAAGGTCTCGAACTGCTCGTAGCCCTCGGGCCGCGACCCGGGCTCGATCTCCAACGCCCACGGCAGCGACGTGGGCCTGCCGAACAGCTCCTGGTTGAACCAGTTCCCCCAGCGACCCAGGGCCTGCGCCACGAGGATGCCCGGTGCCACCGCGTCGGCGAACGGGAGGAACCTCATCTGGGCGCGGCGGCACCCGATGTACGCGCCGAGGGCCCCCAACGCGACCGCACCCCAGATGCCGAGGCCGCCCTGCCAGACGTAGAGCGCCGTGATCGGCTCTCGTCCCTCCCCGAAGTAGAGCTCGTAGTCGGTGATCACGTGGTAGAGCCGACCACCGACCAGGCCGAACGGGATCGCCCAGATCGCGACGTCGCCGACCTGACCGCGACGCCCGCCTCGCGCCTCCCAGCGCCGCTCACCGATCCAGATGGCCACGACGACGCCGAGGACGATGCACAGCGCGTAGGCGCGGATCGGCACCGGGCCGAGGTACCAGACCCCTTCGCCTGGGCTCGGGATGGAGGCGAAGGTCATCCGGCGCTCCCACGGGTGTCGCCACCTGCGTCGAGGAGCCGGACGATGTCGTGG
The DNA here is from genome assembly GCA_902805855.1 of uncultured Nocardioidaceae bacterium. Lineage (GTDB taxonomy): Bacteria > Actinomycetota > Actinomycetes > Propionibacteriales > Nocardioidaceae > Nocardioides_C. Next base: position 19,158 of record CADCUJ010000103.1, on the reverse strand, counting down.
GCCAGCTGCTCGGCGGATGTCCCCTGAGTCCACACGATCGGCGCGCGGCCGTCGGCCTCGACACCGACGATCTGCGTCCCGTGCGCCACCTCGTACCCTCCCGACGGCAGCCGCGGGCCCTTCTCGATGGCGACGCCGAGCCGCTCGCCGACCCGCACGATCCGCGCCAGTGGACCGGTCAGTCCCTCGAACGAGGGGTCGAACCGGTCGAGGTACTCCCGCAAGGTCGCCGGGTCGTCTCGGGCCGGGTCACTGGTGATGAACAGCATCGCGACCTGTTCGCGCGTCGGCGCGTCGAGCCGGGCCAGCGCGGAGGTGATGTCGGCCATCACCACCTGGCAGATGTCCGGGCACTGCGTGTAGCCGAAGAAGACCAGCGTCAGCGCGGCATCGGGACCCTGGGAGAGCGAGTACGCCGATCCGTCGGTCGCGGTCAGTGAGACGTCCGGCATCCGGTACTGCTCGGCGAGCACCGCGCCGTGCATCCCGTCGTCGTCCTCGACGGTGACTCCGGTCGCGGGTGCAGCCTCTTCCGGCGTCGACGCGCCACATCCGGTGAGCAGGAGTACGGCGGCCAGGGCGAGTGCTGCTGGAGCGCTACGCACGAACCCGTACCCCGTCCGCGAGGTCGCGCGTCAGCTCTGCGAGAGCCTCGAGCCCGCGCTTCCGGTCATCTGCGTCGAGCAGGCGGCGGACGAACGCCGATCCCACGATCACGCCGTCGGCGTAGGCCGCGACCTCGGCCGCCTGGCGACCGTCGGAGACTCCGAGCCCCACTCCGACCGGCAGGTCGGTGACCGCCCGCGCGCGCCGGACCAGCGGGCCGGCGAGACCGCTGCTCGCCTCGCGTGCTCCGGTCACCCCCATGACAGCGGTGGCGTAGACGAACCCGCGGCAGTGCTCGGTGGTCATTGCCAGTCGAGCGTCGGTGGTCGACGGAGCGACCAGAAAGACCTTGTCCAGGTGGTGCTCGTCGGCCGCTGCCTCCCACTCGCCGGCCTCGTCGGGGACGAGGTCCGGGGTGATCAAGCCCGCGCCCCCGGCCGCGGCCAGGTCGCGCGCGAACCGCTGGACGCCGTACCTCTCCACCGGGTTCCAGTAGGTCATCACCAGGGTGGGGGCGCCACCCGCAGCGACCGCCTCGACCGTACGCAGCACATCACTGGTCCGGACTCCGTTCCCCAGTGCCTGCTGCGCCGCAGCCTGGATGGTCGGGCCGTCCATCACCGGGTCGCTGTAGGGCAGCCCGACCTCCAGCACGTCGCAGCCGGAGTCGACCATCAGGCGAAGTGCGTCGATGCCGCCAGGCACGTCCGGGAAACCGGCGGGCAGGTACCCGACGAGCGTGGCCCGGTCCTCCGCGGCCGCCTTCTCGAAGGCGGTCCGGACCGTCATGCCGGGTGGTCCTTGTTGCCCGCGTGCTCGCGGTCCGGACGCTGCTGGCCGAGGCCGAACCACTCGATCGCGGTGCCCATGTCCTTGTCTCCGCGACCGGACAGGTTCACCAGGATCGTGGTGCCGGGCTGTTCCTCGGCGACCTCCAGCGCGCCCGCGACCGCATGCGCCGACTCGATCGCAGGGATGATCCCCTCGGCGCGGGAGAGCAGTGCCATGGCGTCCATCGCGGCCGCGTCGGTCACCGGTCGGTAGCTGGCCCGGCCGGTCTCCGCCAGCCAGGCGTGCTCGGGGCCGACGCCGGGGTAGTCCAGGCCTGCTGAGATCGAGTGCGACTCGGTGGTCTGGCCGTCCTCGTCCTGCAGCACGTAGGTGCGCGCGCCGTGGAGCACCCCGACCTGGCCGGCGTTGATCGTCGCGGCGTGCCGGCCGGTGTCGACGCCGTCGCCGCCGGCCTCGAAGCCGAAGATGGCGACCGCGGGGTCCTCGACGAACGCGGTGAACAGCCCGATCGCGTTCGAGCCTCCGCCGACACAGGCGGCGACCGAGTCCGGCAGGGCGCCGGTGAGCTCGAGGCACTGAGCGCGGGCCTCGTCGCCGATGCCGCGGCAGAAGTCACGCACCATCGCGGGGAACGGGTGTGAGCCGGCGGCGGTGCCAAGCATGTAGTGGGTGTCGTCCACGCTGGCGACCCAGTCCCGAAGGGCCTCGTTGATCGCGTCCTTGAGGGTGCGGGACCCGGAGGTCACCGGGATCACCTCCGCACCGAGCAGGTGCATCCGAGCCACGTTGAGCGACTGCCGCGCGGTGTCCACCTCCCCCATGTAGATCACGCACTCGAGTCCGAGGTAGGCACAGGCGGTCGCGGTGGCGACCCCGTGCTGGCCCGCCCCGGTCTCGGCGATCACCCGCCGCTTGCCCATCCGCTTGGTCAGCAGAGCCTGTCCGAGCACGTTGCGCACCTTGTGCGCACCGGTGTGGTTGAGGTCCTCGCGCTTGAGCAGGATGCGGGCGCCGGCCTCCTCGGACAGGTGGGTGGCGTCGTACAACAGGCTGGGCGTGCCGGCGTACTCGCGCAGCATGCGGTCGAACTCGGCGGTGAAGCCAGGATCAGCCATCGCCTCGCGCCATGCGGTCGCCAGCTCCTCGTGCGCGGCGATCAGCGCCTCGGGCATGAAGCGGCCGCCGAAGCGTCCGAAGTGACCGGTCTCGTCGGGCAGCGCGGACATGTCAGTCGCGGTGCCTCACGGACGGGTGCGCCCCGGCGGACACCAGGTCGGCGACGGCCGTGCGCGGGTCCTTGCCGACCACCAAGCTCTCCCCGACCAGCACGACGTCAGCCCCCTGCTTGGCGTACTCGAACACGTCGCGCGGTCCGCGCACGCCGGACTCGGCGATTCGGACCACGTCGTCGGGGATGCGCGGCGCCAGCCGTGCGAACGTGCTCCGGTCGACAGCCAGGGTCCTCAGGTTGCGTGCGTTCACCCCGACCACGCGCGCTCCTGCGTCGAGCGCGCGCTCCACCTCCGTCTCGTCGTGCACCTCGACCAGAGGCGTCAGCCCGATCGAGGTCGCCCGGTCGACCAGGCACTCGAGCTGGTTCTGGTCGAGCGCGGCCACTATCAGCAGCGCCAGGTCCGCACCGGCAGCGCGCGCCTCCCACAGCTGGTAGGACGTGAGCGTGAAGTCCTTGCGCAGCACCGGGACGCTCACCGCCGCTCGGACCGCACGAAGGTCCTCGAGCCGGCCGCCGAAGCGTCGCTCCTCGGTCAGCACGCTGATCGTGGCCGCGCCGCCGGCCTCGTAGTCGACAGCGAGCGCGGCCGGGTCCTTGATCGCGGCGAGCTCACCCCTGCTCGGACTGGACCGCTTGACCTCTGCGATCACGCTGACACCGTCGGCGAGGAAGGTGGCGATGGGGTTCCTGGCCTCGGGTGCTCGTCTGGCCGCCGCCTTCAGGTCCTCCAACGACGTGGTGCTCTGACGCTCGGCCAGGTCGACGCGAACGTCGTCGAGGATCGCGTCGAGCACGGACATCAAGGCACCCCCTGTCTGGAGTCGTCACCGGGTCTGGCAGTTCTCTAGACTCTCATGTGGCCGGTCCCAGCCGTCCAGGCGGTCGCGCAGCAGCAGGACGGAGCAGATGACCCACTCACAGGGCTACCCGCCGGACCTGCCCGCGCCCGCGACCAACACCTTGGCGCTGGCCTCCCTCGTCAGCGGGGTCGTCGCCCTGGTACTGGCCGGCTGCACCTGTGGGTTCGGCGGTCTCACCGGCCTGGTGGCGTTCTTCCTGGGGGCCACCGGCCGTCGCCGCGTCCGCGCGAGTGAGGGACGCGAGGGCGGCGAGGGGCTGGCTCTCGCCGGGATGATCACCGGCGTGGTGGCCATGGTGATCGGCCTGCTTGCCGTCACGTTCCTCGTGCTGGCCGTGTTCACCGGCAACGCGGACTTCACCACCGACCCCAGGTCGCCGTACGACGACTACGGCTTCTGACGAGGCGCCTCCACGCCTCGGGACGTGTGGCGCGGTAGCGTCCGACGAGCCGACACCGCAGAGCGAAGGAGGAGAGGGTCCCGATGAGCCATCCGCCACCCCCACCCCCCGGGAACGAGCCACCCTCGGGCGGGTACCCACCGCCGCCCGGTGGCGGCAGTTCCTACCCGCCCCCGCCCGGTGGCGGTGGCTACTCTTCCCCGCCTGGAGGCGGTGGCTACTCTTCCCCGCCTGGAGGCGGTGGCGGGTACGCACAGTCGGGGACCAACCAGAAGGCGCTCTGGGCGATGATCCTGGGCATCTTGTCCCCCTTGTGCTGTGGACTGCTGACCGGTATCCCGGCCCTGATCCTCGGCCGGATGGGTCGCCGGGAGATCGACCAGTCCGGTGGCACCCAGGGCGGTCGCGGCATGGCGACCGCTGGGGTGGTCCTCGGCATCATCGGCATCGTCCTCAGCATTCTCAGCGCGCTTCTGTTCGCCGGGGGACTGCTGAGCTTCGACAGCGGGCTCGAGACAACGACGCCGTAGCCGCGGGCCGACCGACACGCCCTAGGGCCCCAGCCAGGCGCCCCACGTCGTGTTGCGCGCCACCGCGAAGGTGAGCGCGAGGAGCAGGAAACCGGCAGAGAGCACGAGTGCCCGGCGGCTGCTCACCGGCCGTTGCGTGTCCCGCCAGCGGTCGAGGAGCCACCGACCCCAGGAGAAGGCCACCAGGGGGACGGCGCCGACGAGCAGCAGGTTGCTCGACGCTGCCGCACCGAGCTCGCCGCGGGTCAGGTCGTTGACCGCCCGCAGCCCCCCGCAGCCCGGACAGTAGGTCCCGGTGAGCACCAGCCAGGGGCATAAGCCCCAGCTGCCACCCTGGTGCGGGTCGCGCACGTGCAGCGCGACACTGGCGACCAGCAACCCGCCGGCGAGGAGCACCGGGCCCCGGATGCGCCGCCAGCGGGTGGCGCGTCGAGGCTCGACGGCAAGCGTGTTCGTCATCGCCTAGTGGTCCACCGGCGAGGCGCCCATCCCCATCCTGGCCATCACCTTGCCGATCAGCGCCCCGGCCGGACACAGCGCGGCACCCACCCAGAACACCAACATGTTGTCGATGACCAGGCCGATGCCGCCGACCACGAAACCGATCAAGATGATGACGACACCGGTCCACGCGGCCGGGGTGTTGCCGTGGTGAGCCATGTGGGTGATCGCTCCTTCGGGACACGTCGGGTGGGCCTCAACGTAGTGCACCCCGTCGCGGGCCGCACGGACAACACGATCCTACGAAGTGGGGTCCTGCCCCCGGTCGAGTGCTCGCCACATGTCCTCGCCGTCCTGGACGTCCTGGCCGGCGTCACCGTCTCTGGCCGACGCCGTGCTCCCCGCACGTGCGGACGGGGCGTCGTACCTGCTTCCCATCGCCGGCCACCCGGCGCAACGCCACACCGCCACCGCGAACGCGGCGGCGCCGACTGCCGCTGAGGCGCCGGTGAGGTAGTACCAGGCGGTCAGCGAGGTCGCGAACGTGTCACCGACGCCGGGCTGGCCCATCAGCGCCTCGAGTGCGTCGTCCTGGGCGGTGTCGAAGGCGTCCACGACCGCCACCAGCACACCGATCGATGCCGCACAACCGACCAGGGCGACCACCTGTCGCAGGTGCCGCCTGGTGACCAGCACGACTCCCCAGGACGCGAGCGCCAGCAGGGCGAGTGCGCTTGCCAGCGGTGCGGTGTCGGAACCGCTGGCGGCGGCGGCCACCTCGATCGCGGCGGGATCGCCGCTGGAGGTGGCCCAGTCGCGAGTGCCGGCCACCGCCGTCAGCACCGCAGCCACCAACCCGACCAGCACGGTCGGGGCGAAGGTGCGGTCGCGGCTCCGCTCGTTCGTTGCCGGAGCGGCTCGGTCAGCCACCGGCGGACCGCAGCGGGAGCAGGCCCGCGTCGAAGCAGGTGCGGTCCCCGGTGTGGCAGGCAGGACCATCCTGGTCCACCTTCACCAGCACGGTGTCACCGTCGCAGTCCAGGCGGACCTCGGTGACCCGCTGCCGGTTCCCCGAGGTCTCGCCCTTGACCCAGTACGTTCGCCGGGAGCGGGACCAGAACGTCGTCCGGCCGCTGCGCAAGGTACGTGCCAGCGCCTCGTCGTCCATCCAGCCGAGCATCAGCACCTCGCCGGTGTCGTGCTGCTGCACGACCGCGGGCACCAGTCCCTGGGCGTCGCGCTTCAGCCGGTCGGCGATCTGTGGCTCGAGCTCACTCATCTGCCCATTGTCGCAACCGATCGCAGCCGACCCCACCGCAGACGCCCCGGCGTGCTGGCACCGCTGCCGGAAAGGCTCCCGTGCCCGTCGTGGGGGTCAGTCGGCCGACTGGTGCTGGGCGACCCAAGAGGCATGCAGCCTGCCGTAGACGCCTCCGTCGGCGACCAGCCGGTCGTGGGTCCCCCGTTGCACGATCCGGCCGGCGTCGACGACGATCACCTCGTCAGCGTTCTCGGCAGTGGTCAGCCGGTGCGCGATCGTGACCGAGGTTCGACCGCTCATCAGCCGTTCCAGCGCTCGGCCTATCCGCATCTCCAGGGCCGGGTCCACGGCGCTGGTCGCCTCGTCGAGCACCAGCAGGTCGGGGTCGGCGAGGTGTGCCCGGACGAGAGCGACCAGCTGCCGCTCCCCTGCCGAGAGCGACTCGCCTCGCTGCCCCACCCGGGTCTCCAGGCCGTGGGGCAGGGCCGCCAGCCAGTCGGTCAGGCCGAGCTCGTCGACGCCGGCCCGAATCTCCTCGTCACTGGCACCCAGCTTGCCGTAGCGGGCGTTCGCGGCCAGCGTCGAGTCGAACAAGAACCCTTCCTGCGGGACCATCACCACCCGCTCCCGCAGCGAGTCGAACGGCACCATTCGCAGGTCGACCCCGTTCAGCAGCACCGAGCCCGTCGTGGGGTCCATCAACCGGGTGAGCAGCTTGGCCAGTGTCGTCTTGCCGGAGCCGGTCTCCCCGACCACTGCCACGCGCGTGCTGGGCTCGATGCGCAGGGAGACGTCGTGCAGGACCGGCTTGCCGCCGGGGTAGGCGAAGCCGACGTCGGAGAACTCGATCGAGACCGCCCCCCGGGGCAGCACCGTCCCGGTCGCACCCGGATCCACGACGTCGGCGGGTGTCTCCAGGATGCCGATCACCCGTCGCCAGCCGGCGATCGCGTTCTGCGCCTCGGTGAGCACCTGGGTCCCCATCTGCACGGGCCCGACGAACAAGGTGACCAGGAACGCGAAGGCGAGCACCTCGCCGGCGGTGATGTCACCGGCGATGCCGAGCAGCACCCCGAAGATCAGGACGCCGGCGTTGGCCAGCCCCGCGGAGACCCCGCCGAGCGAGAACGAGAAGGCGGTCAGGCCCTGCGCCCTGGTCGAGGCCTGACGGTGCCGGTCGATCGCCTCGTCGATCCGCTCCTGGGTCCGGGACTCGATCGCGTAGGAGCGGACCACCGCCGCCCCGACGACCGGTTCGGAGATTGCGGAGAGCATGACGCCGACCTGGCGTCGTACCACCCGGTACGCCTCGGACAGCTTGCGCTGGAAGTACCTGAGCGACAAGAACAGCGGCGCGAAGCACAGCCACACGACGATGGTCAGCTGCCAGCTGTAGACGGCCATTATCACCGTTGCCACCGCGACCTGCCCGACGCTGACGACCGCGATGATCCCGCCGAAGATGAGGAACTGGGAGACCTGGTCCACATCGCTGGTCACCCTGGAGACCAGGGCGCCACGGCTCTCGGTGTTCTGGGTCAGCAGGGGCAGGTCGTGCACGTGGCGGAACGCCTTGACCCGCAAGGTGGCCAGCCCCCGCTCAGCGGCAGCGAACAACCGGGAGGTCATCAGGTACGACGCCACGCCGGTCACCACGATGGCCACCGCAGCGACCACGGCCATCGTCGTCATGAAGCCGGTGTCCGGTCCGCCCGGGGCGTTCAGGCCGTTGTCGAGGGTCTGCTGGACGGCGACGGGCACCACCACCCTCCCGAGCGTGGCGGCCACCGCGAAGAACAGCGTGAGCGCCAGGCCCTCCTTGAGCTCGGGCGAGAACGCGACCCCCCGTCCGATCGTGCGCCAGGCGCCGATCGACTCGCCGGTATCCAGGGTGGTGCTCGCCTTGGCGTTCTCGGAAGCTGGTGCGGCCTGGCTCATCGGCGCGCCACCTCGGCGCTGTCCGTGCCCGCGGCTGCGCCTGTTCCTGAGCCAGTGCCTGAGCCAGTGCCTGAGCCAGTTACCTGGCCAGTGACCGGGCCGGCGTCGGCTCCGTTCTCCTGGTCGTGCTCGTGCTCGTAGGCGTTGACCAGGTGCGCGTACCCGGGCGAGCGTTCGAGCAGCTCGGCGTGCGTGCCCTGGTCGGCGACTCGGCCGTCGCGCAGGTAAACGACCTCGTCCGCCAGGGAGATGGTCGCCTTGCGGTAGGCCACCACGAGCACCGTCCCACCTCGGGTGGCACCGTTGCGCAGCGCGGCCAGGATCCGCGCCTCCACCTCGGGGTCGACCGCCGAGGTGGCGTCGTCCATCACCAGCAGTCGTGGCCTGCGGACGAGCGCGCGGGCCAGGGACAGCCGCTGACGCTGACCACCGGACAGAGTGGTCCCGCGCTCACCGAGCCTGCTGCCGAGGCCGTCGGGCAGCGCCGCCACGAAGCCATCGGCCTGCGCGGTGCGCAGCGCCTCCCAGATCTCGTCGTCGCCGATGTCCGCGCCCAGGGTCACGTTGCCGCGCACCGTGTCGTCGAACAGGAAGGAGTGCTGCGGCACCAACGCCACGTGGTCGGCCAGCGTCCCGGCCGCGAGCTCTCTCAGGTCCTGCCCGTCGAGGCAGATCCGTCCGGTCGCCGGGTCCACGAGCCGCAGCAGCAGCGCCGTCAACGTGCTCTTGCCCGATGCGGTGGCGCCCACGACCGCCACCGTGCGGCCCGGCTCGACGGTGAAGCTGAGGTCGGTGAGGAGGTCCTGGTCGGCCTCGTAGGCGTAGCCGAGGTCGCGGACGTCGAGCCGCGCACCACTCCCGGTGTCGGCGATCACCTGGTCGCCGTACCGCATCTCGCCGGTCGCCTCGAGCACCCTGCCGACGCGCTCGAAGCCGACGACACTGCGGGGGAACTCGCCGAGCAACCAGCCGAGGGAGCGGATCGGGAAGGCGACGATGGTCAGCAGGTAGGCGACCGTGACCACGTCGCCCGCGTCGGTCTGTCCGTTCAGCACCCGGTAGACGCCCACGCTGAGCACGGCGAGCACACCGAGACTGGGCAGTGCCTCGAGCGTCGGGTCGAAGGCCGCACGGACCTTTCCCGCCCTCGCCGCGACGTCTCGCAGTGCGTGCGCCCGCTGAGCGAACCGCTCGGTCTCCTCTCCCTCGCGACCGAGTGTCTTGACCACCAGCGCACCGTCGAAGGACTCGTGCGCGACCTCGCTGACCTCCGCACGCAGAGCCTGGGCACGGGTGATCAGCGGAGACTGGAGCCGTTGGAACGCGACGTTGGCAAGGATCACCAACGGGAACACCAACAGTCCGACGAGCGCCATCACCACGTCCGCGACCAGCATCTGGACCACCGCGATGACCATCATCGCGATCGTGCCGACCGCCATCGGCAGCGGAGCGATCGGCGCCCATGCCGCCTCCACGTCGGCGTTCGCATTGGACAACAGCTGCCCGGTCGGATGCTCCTGGTGCCACGACATCGGCAGTCGTAGGTACTGGCGGGTGACCGAGCGTCGGTAGTGCGCCTGCATGCGGTACTGCATGACCCCGGCGCCGAGCCGCCGCGCCACGATCCCGACCGCGCGCAGGATCGCCACGGCGACGAAGAGCGCCAGGATCGCGATCAGCCCCTTGCCCGTGGTGGTGCCGGTCTCGAACGCCGGCAGCACCACCTCGTCGGTGGCCCAGCCCAGCACCCACGCGTCCGCGACGGTCAAGGCCCCGAACAGCAGGCTGCCGAGGGTGGACAGGGTGAAGATCCACGGCTCCCGTCGGATCGCGACACCCAGCACCGCGAGGCCTTCGCGCATGGTGCCGGACGCGATCCGTGCGCGCTGGCTCGTGGGGTCGGTCACCGATCTCCTGTCGTCACTGTCCTTCGTCAACCCTACGGATCGCGCGAATCTTCCTTCGGCAGCCTGGTCAGGAGCGAACGGCGCTGCCTGCCTCAGCCAGGCGCTGCTTCACCTCACCGACCCGCAGGGTGCCGAAGTGGAAGACGGTGGCAGCCAGCACGGCGTCCGCACCGGCGTCGACCGCGGGGGGGAAGTGCTCGAGCCTGCCGGCGCCGCCGCTCGCGACCACCGGGATGGTGACCGCTTCTCGCACCAGGCGGATCAGGTCCAGGTCGAACCCGTCGCGGGTGCCGTCGGCGTCCATGCCGTTCAACAGGATCTCGCCCGCACCCAGGTCGGCGACCCGGGCGGCCCAGGCGACGGCGTCCACGCCCGCGCTCCTGCGGCCGCCGTGGGTGGTGACCTCGAACCCCGAGTCGGTCCCAGGCGCGCGACGGGCGTCGACGGAGAGCACCAGCACCTGGCTGCCGAACCTGTCTGCGACCTCCGCGACCAGCTCTGGCCGGTTGATGGCTGCGGTGTTCACCGCGACCTTGTCCGCGCCCGCCCGCAGCAGCCGGTCGACGTCGTCGACGCTGGAGACCCCTCCGCCGACGGTCAGCGGGATGAACACCTGCTCCGCCGTCGAGGAGACGATCTCCATAGTGGTCTTCCGGGCCTGGTGCGAGGCCGAGATGTCGAGGAAGGTGAGCTCGTCGGCGCCTTCGGCGTCGTAGACCTTGGCGAGCTCGACAGGATCGCCCGCGTCGCGCAGCTGCTGGAAGTTCACGCCCTTCACCACGCGCCCTTCGTCCACGTCGAGGCAGGCGATCACCCGGACTGCGAGGCTCATGGCGAGCCGGGCGCCGGCCCGGTCAACGCCAACGCCTCCTCGAGGGTGAACCGGCCCTCGTACAGCGCGGTTCCGATGATCGCTCCCTCGACGCCTGCGGGCACCAGCGCGGCCAGCTGCTCGAGGTCGGCGAGCTCGGTGATGCCGCCGGAGGCGACGACCGGTCGGTCCGTCGCGGCACACACGCTGCGCAGCAGCTCGAGGTTCGGCCCCGCCAGCATTCCGTCCTTGTTCACGTCGGTGACCACGTAGCGAGCGCAGCCCTCGGCGTCCAGCCGGGCCAGGACGTCGTAGAGGTCGCCACCCTCCCGGGTCCACCCGCGCGCGGCCAGGGTCCGGCCACGAACGTCGAGCCCGACCGCCACCCGGTCACCGTGCTCGGCGATCGCGGCGGCGCACCACTGCGGGTCCTCCAGGGCGGCCGTCCCGATGTTGACCCGGCGGGCGCCCGCTGCCAGCGCGCCCTCGAGCGAGGTCTGGTCCCGAATCCCTCCGCTCACCTCGACGTCGATGTCGAGCGCACCGATGATCTGGGCCAGCAGCCTCCGGTTCTCGCCGCGGCCGAAGGCGGCGTCGAGGTCGACCAGGTGGATCCATCCAGCACCTCGCCTTTGCCAGTTGAGCGCCGCCTCGACCGGGTCGCCGAAGCGCTTCTCCGAACCCGCGACACCCTGGACCAGCTGGACCGCCTGGCCGGCGGCCACGTCCACAGCGGGCAGAAGCTCGAGATGCGCACTCATGACGACCAGCCTAGGCACCGGGCTCGCTCCTGCTGAGCCGCCCGCTGCTGCGGGACGCGAACGTCAGCGGCTGCGGAGCACCAGGCCCGCGAGTAGGGGCGCGGCCAGGACGGTGAACACCAGTGCACCCAACCTCGCCTCCCAGTCCGGTCGCAGCACCCACACCAGCACGTTGAGCGCCACCAGCAGGACCAGCAGGAGTCCCGTGCGCACCCGGCGTCGGTGCGCCAGAACGCCGCTCTGCCTGCCCGTGTTCCGGCCGGTCGCCGAGAACACCGGTAGCTTCCCGGTCACCGACCTTCGCCGGGCCAGCCGGCGCTCGCGCCGTTCCTGCTCGGCTGCTCGCGCAGCGGTCCTGATCGCCGCCTCGCGGTCCCGCTCCTCGCGACGCCGGGCCCGCTCCTTGCTCACAGCGATTCCACCCAGTTGCGCAGCAGGGCGGCCCCTGCGTCGCCGGACTTCTCGGGATGGAACTGGGTGGCAGACAGCGGCCCGTTCTCCACCGCGGCCACGAAACGGTCGCCGCCGTGCTCGGCCCAGGTCACCAGGGGTGCCCGGGTGCGTCCCTTGGTCTGCAGCGTGAAGTCCCGCACGCCGTAGGAGTGCACGAAGTAGAACCGGTCGGCCTCGACGCCGCGGAACAGCGTCGACCCGGCAGGTGCCTCGACGCTGTTCCAGCCCATGTGCGGCACCACCGGGGCCTGCAGCCGCTCGACGACACCTGGCCACTCGTCGAGCCCGGGGGTGTCCTGCCCGTGCTCCACGCCATGTGCGAACAGGACCTGCATGCCGACGCAGATTCCGAGCACCGCTCGCCCTCCGGCCAGCCGGCGGCCGATCACCTCGTGCCCGTTGGCCGCCCGCAGTCCCGCGACACAGCTCGCGAACGCGCCGACCCCGGGCACGACGAGCCCGTCGGCGTCCATGGCGGTGGCCCGGTCCGCGGTCAGCGTGACGCTGGCACCGGCTCGCTCCAGGGCGCGCACTGCCGAGCGCACATTGCCCGAGCCGTAGTCGAGGACGACGACGGCCGGTCTCGAGACGTCCGCCGTCACAGGCTTCCCTTGGTGCTGGGCACGCCACCCTCGCGGGGGTCGAGCGCGATCGCGTCGCGCAGGGCCCGCGCGACGGCCTTGAACTGCGCCTCGACCAGATGGTGCGGGTCGCGCCCGGACAGCACTCGGACGTGCAGCGCAATGTGGGCGTTCGACGCGAGGGTCTCGAAGACGTGCCGGGTCAACGAGCCCTGGTAGGCGGCCCCATCGCCGCCCCCGATCGCCACGAACGCCTGCGCCTCGGGCTCGCCGGTGTGCACGCAGTACGGGCGCCCGGACACGTCGACCGCGCACTGCACCAGCGCCTCGTCGAGCGGCACGAGGCAGTCGCCGAAGCGGCGGATGCCCTGCTTGTCGCCGAGTGCCTCGCGCAGTCCCTCCCCGAGCACGATGGCGGTGTCCTCGACGGTGTGGTGGGCATCGACGTGGGTGTCCCCGTCGGCGGCGACAGTCAGGTCGATGAGTGCGTGCCGGGCCAGCGAGGACAGCATGTGGTCGTAGAAGCCGACGCCGGTGGCGACCTCGGCACGCCCGGTGCCGTCGAGATCGAGCTCGAGCACGATCTTCGACTCCTTGGTGGCGCGCTCGATGCGCGCCGTACGGCGCCCGACCGATGTCCTCGGCGATGTCTTGGAACGGCTCATGAGCCCGTGACCTCCGTCAGGGCGACGCGGAACGCCGCCATCTCCGAACGGGTCCCGATCGAGACCCGCAGCCAGCCCTCAGGTCCGGTCTCCCGGATCAGCACCCCTCGGTCCAGCAGACCCTGCCAGACCGAGTGCCGGTCCTCGAACTCGCCGAACAGGCAGAAGTTCGCGTCGCTGTCGGCAACGGTGAAACCTTGGGAACGCAGCCAGGACACCGTCTCATCCCGCTCAGCACGCAGATCCTCGACCCGGGCGAGCAGCTCCTTGGCGTGTGCCAGCGCGACGAGCGCCACCGCCTGCGTGACCGCGGACAGGTGGTAGGGCAGCCGCACCAGGCGCAGGGCGTCGCAGATCTCCGGAGACGCGGCCAGGTACCCGAGCCGTGCCCCGGCCAACGCGAACGCCTTGCTCATCGTCCGGGTGACGACCAGGTTGGGCGCCGAAGGCAGCAGCTCGAGAGCGGTCGGCGTACCGGCTCTGCGGAACTCTCCGTACGCCTCGTCGACCACCACCACCCCTGGGGTGGCCTGGCAGAGCGCGGCGACGGTGTCGAGTGGCAGCGCGGTGCCGGTCGGGTTGTTCGGTGAAGGCAGGAGCACGACGGTCGGACGGTGCTCATCGATGACCGACAGAGCGTGCGAGACGTCGAGCGAGAAGTCGGCCTCCCGGTGCCCGACGACCCACCCTGTCGCGGCGTCGCGGGCGTACTCGGGGTACATCGAGTACGTGGGGGCGAACGAGACGGCCACCCGGCCCGGACCGCCGAAGGCCTGCAGGATCTGCAGCATCACCTCGTTGGAGCCGTTGGCCGCCCACACCTGCTCCGGGGCGAGCGCGTGCCCGAGGTAGTCGGCCAGCCCGGCCCGGAGCTCGGTGAGCTCCCGGTCGGGATACCGGTTGAGGCTGCGCGTGGCAGCTGCCACCGCTGCTGCCACCTCGAGCGCGACCGCCTCGCTGGGCGGGTAGGGGTTCTCGTTGACGTTCAGGGCGACGGGCACGTCGAGCTGGGGCGCGCCGTACGCCTTGACCCCCCGCAGCTCCGCCCTCAGCGGCAGCTCCATCATCGGCCCTCGAGACGTGCCCGGACCGCGGCGCCGTGCCCGGGCAGGTCCTCGGCGTCGGCGAGGCTGGTCACCCGGGGAGCGACCTCGCGCAGGGCCTCCTCGGTGAACTCGACGACCTGCACCGCCTTGCGGAACGACCGCACCGACAGCCCCGAGGAGTGGGCCGCGCAGCCCCCGGTCGGGAGGACATGGTTGGACCCGGCGCAGTAGTCGCCCAGCGAGACCGGGGTGTGCGGGCCGACGAAGACCGCGCCGGCGTTCCGCACGCGCGCTGCGACTGCGGCGGCCTCGCGAGTCTGGATCTCCAGGTGTTCCGCGGCGTAGGCGTCCACGACAGCGAGACCCTGGTCGACGTCGTCGACGAGGACGATGCCGGACTGGCTGCCGGACAGAGCCGCGCGGACCCGGTCGACGTGCTTGGTCACCGAGACCTGCTTGTCCAGCTCGGCCTCGACCTCGTCGGCCAGCCGTTCCGCGGGGGTCACCAGCACCGACGCGGCCATCGGGTCGTGCTCGGCCTGGCTGAGCAGGTCGGCCGCGACGTGAGCCGGGTCAGCGGTCTCGTCGGCGAGGACGGCGATTTCGGTGGGACCGGCCTCGGAGTCGATGCCGACGACCCCCTTGAGCAGCCGCTTCGCCGAGACCGTGTAGATGTTCCCCGGACCGGTGACCAGGTCGACCGGTCGGCAGGCACCGGCACCGTAGGCGAACATCGCCACCGCCTGCGCGCCGCCGACGGCGTACACCTCGTCGATGCCCAGCAGCGCGCAAGCGGCCAGGATCGTCGGGTGCGGCCCTCCTCCGCTGTCCGCACGTGGCGAGGACGTGAGCGCGATCGAACCGACCCCCGCCACCTGAGCCGGCACCGCGTTCATCACGACACTGGAGACCAGTGGAGCGATCCCGCCGGGGACGTACAACCCGACCCTGGCGACCGGGACCATCCGCCTGGTGACGCTGCCGCCGGGCACCACGGAGGTGACCACCTCCGGCTCGAGCTCGGCCTCGCAGGTCTTCCGCAGCCGCCGGATCGACTCCTCGAGTCCCGCTCGCACGTCGGGGTCCAGCTCGTCCAACGCCGCGCTCAGAGCGGAGGGCGGTACGGCGATGTCGTCCTGCTCGACACCGTCGAACTTCGCCGAGAACTCGCGGATCGCCTCGACGCCCCGATGACGCACCTCGTCGCAGATCGGTCGGACGACGTCGAGGGTGGCCTCCACGTCGAGCTCGGCACGCGGCAACGCGAAGCGGTAGTCGGCGGGTTCTGCGCGTGCAGGACCCCGCAGGTCGATCCGGCGAATCATGCCTCAAGTGTAGGTAGGTTGACGGCGTGCGCGACCACCTGCCGATGTTCCCCCTGAACACCGTGCTCTACCCCGGTGTGACGATGCCGCTGCACGTGTTCGAGGACAGGTACCGGGCTCTCGTGCACCACCTGCTGACGATGCCGGACAAGTCCGCACGGGTGTTCGGCATCGTGGCGATCCGTGAGGGTTACGAGGTCGGTTCCCACGGGGCGCAGTCGGTGCACCGGTTCGGCTGCGTCGCGCAGATGACGTCGGTGGCGCCGTACCCGGACGGGCGATTCGACATCGAGGTCGTCGGGCGCCAACGCATGCGCCTGGAGTCCATGGACATCTCCGGCCCCTACCTGACCGGGACCGTGGAGCTTCTCGAGGACGCAGGCACCACCGCAGGCACCTCCGCAGGCGCCGCGGAGACCAGGCAGGAGGCGGTGAAGGCACTCGCGACCTTCCACGCCTACCGGACACAGCTTTCCGAGCTCCGGGGCACCGAGGTGATGGACGGCGAGCTTCCAAAGGATCCGACGTACTTGTCCTACGGCTTGGCCGCGACCTGCCTGCTCACCTTGCGGGAGCGGCAGTCGCTGCTGGAGGTGGACAGCGCGCGGGAGCGGCTCATCCTGCTGCGCCACGCGCTGCGCGAGGAGATGCGTGCCATGACGGCGATCCCCTCACTGCCCGCCACCGAGGTGGCACGCACCGGCTGGTCCCCGAACTGACGTCCTCCCGCTCGTACGGGGACCCAGCGGTGCCACTAGTCGGTGGTGAGCCGGAACAGGGAGTGCTCGACGTCGTCGTCGTCCCACGCGCTGATCCCGAGCGCGTCGAGGGGCTCGAGGTTCTCCTGCAAGTCCTCGTCGCCGGACGCCTCCGCCACCTCGGACATCCAGCCGTCGCCGGCGTCGAAGTTGACGAACAGCACCGCTCCGGCGCTCTCGGCGTTGGGGACCACGTCCTGGAACGCCGCGTCCTCACCGAGCGAGCCGTCGCCGGTGAGCGCGTCCACATAGCCCCGGTTCAGCCCGAAGGCGACCACGTCGTCGCCCTCCTCGACGTGCAGGCCCTCGGCCGCGGGGCCGAGCCGTGCCTTGATCTTGTCGACGACCGACGTGATCTCGTCGGGGTCGCCTTGGACCCGGACGCCGGCCAGCAGCTCATGCCCGTCCTCGGAGCGCTCCAGGGCCTGCATGTCGTTCTCGGCGTCGTAGGCGACCGTGACGCTTTCACCGAGAAGGGTCTCGATGTCCTCGGGCAGCTCCAGGCCGGTCTCGGCCTCCATCTGGGCCAGCATGTCCTCGAGGTTCACCCCCTCGCCCATCGCGACGGAGAGCTGCTCGAGGTAGTCCGCCAGCCACGCATCAGGCAGGGCGAGCGAGAACGCGGCGCCGGTGCTCGCGGGCAGCTCGGTGATCGCGGTTCCTGCACCGGCCACGGTGCCGGGCAGGCCGGTCGGCATCCCGGCGGCCGCGTACTCCAGCTCGACAGCGCCGTCCTCGAAGCGTACGACGCCGGCAGCCCCGTCGAAGTTCTCGTAGAGCTTCTTCATCTGCTCGCTCATCGGGTCCGGCGGGGAGCCGGCGGCCGGCGCCGCCACCGCCGCGTCCTGGACCTGGGCCGCGTCGGCGACGACCAGGGGTTCGGCTATGCCCTGGTCCAAGGTGTTCATCATGTCGAACAGGTGGCCGGGCGCGTCCGCGGAGGCGTACATGGTGACGATCCCCGGGTCCCCGGCCGAGGCCATCC
Source organism: uncultured Nocardioidaceae bacterium (assembly GCA_902805855.1). Lineage (GTDB taxonomy): Bacteria > Actinomycetota > Actinomycetes > Propionibacteriales > Nocardioidaceae > Nocardioides_C. The sequence continues at coordinate 1,801 of CADCUJ010000103.1, read as the reverse complement.
GCTCATTGAAGGCGTCGTCGTCGGCGAGCGCCCCCTGTGTGGTCGCGTCGGCGAACGAGCGGGCCTGCTTGTCGGTCTCCGCGAGCAGTGCGTAGTCCCCACTGAAGGCATAGCCCAGGCCGGGCTCCTCGGCCCCGGCACCTCGGCCCCTCGAGCCACACCGGGCCAGCGCGTCGATGCCGGCAGCGGCGGCGTCGCGGTCGCTGACCTGCACAGCCACCAGGGGCACGACCTCGTTCTGTCCCTCGGGGATGGCGGCGAACGCGATCCGGTCGCCGATCCAGGGCTGCACGTCGCGGTCGTAGTCCAGGTCGGTGCATGTCCCCTCGTCCTGGATCTTCTCAAACACGTATCGCCGGAGGTCGTCTCGGTCGGAGATGTCGAGCTCCTGCTCGATCCCCGGGAACTTCCTGAGGATCGAAAGGGCCTCGATCTTCTGGGACGCCGAGGGATCGAGGTCGATGCTCAGGTAGCCGATCGCGTTCGCCGGGATCGCCTCGGCTGGCTGGCTTCCGCCACCGGACAACAGCGCATAGGCACCCCAGCCACCCATCCCGACGACCGCCGCGACGGCGACCGCGGCCCCGCCCAGCGCCCCCCACTTCCTGCCGGAACCACCGGCCGCGGTTCGGCTGGTCGGCTCACCGGAACCGAGGTACTCGGGACCCTCGGTGGGTTGCTGCGGCGTGGTCCCTGACATGTGGCGGCCCCCGGACAGGTGCGGTGCGACGAGAGGGCCTCAGGCTACTCGTGATGCGGTCCGGCCGCCCGGCGAATTCGTCAATCGGTGTCCTCCCCCGTCTGTGACCAGAGCACCATCAGCGCGCCGACCAGCATCGCGATCGGCCAGACCAGGTAGGTGACCGCCGCGGTCACCTCGAGCTGTACGGGCACGCGCTCCCCCACCTCCGCGGCCGCAAGCGCCGCCTCGGGGTCCCCGGGTCCCAGCAGCCGTCCAGTCAGGGACATGGTCACGGCGGCCACGGCTGCCGCCAAGACGAGCAGCAGCGTGGTGAGCACGAAGTCACGAGCCCGCCACCAGGTCAGCACCGCTCCGGCGAGCACGCCGGCGACCGCAGCGATGACGGCGTACCACCCGTCGCCATCGAACTGCCTCCCCAGCTGGGACTCGCCCATGGATCCGCCGTCGGCGAGCTTGGTGAAGGTCGCCGGATCCACGAGCACCCACCACAAGACCCCGCAGCACAGGCCGAGGAGGAGGGCGGTGCCGAGGACGGCCAGCGCGTCTTGCAGCACCGGCCTCGATGAGAGGACCGGCCGGCGGGTCACGAGCCGGTCAGGCAGCTGGGCCCCAGCAGGGCCTTGAGGTCGGCGAACAGGGCCGGCGTCGCGCGCACCCGCAGCCCGTCGTCGAGCCTGAGCACCGTCGTCGACGCCTTCGTCAGCAGCCGCAGCTGAACCTCGGTGACGCCGGGGTGGGTGCCGAGCACCTCCTTGAGCTGCTCGATGACCGGCGGGGTGCATCGGGTCGACGGCAGGCTGATCAGGACCGGCCCGGACGGGCCGTCGCCGAGAGCCGGCACGCTGACCTCCTGGCCGTGCAGCTCGGGCTGGTCCTTGCTCCGGCTGAGCCGCCCTCGAACCGTGACGATCGCGTCCTCGACGAGCAGCGTGGCACTGAGCTGGTAGACGCTGGGGAACAGCAGTACGTCGATGCCGCCCTCGAGGTCCTCGACGGTGATCATGGCCCAGGCGTCCCCCCGCTTGGTGAGCTTGCGCTGGACCGAGGTGATCAGGCCGCAGATGGTCACCGTCGAGCCCTCTTCGCGGTCCTCGTCCA
>CADCUJ010000102.1 GCA_902805855.1 uncultured Nocardioidaceae bacterium | reverse complement strand
AAGCCCGCTGCTGGTGCTCAGCAGCCGGATCGACTCCAGCAGGTTGCGGGCGATCACCGGCAGCATCACGTTCAGCTCGAAGTTGCCCGAGGCGCCGGCGACCGTCACCGCGGTGTCGTTGCCCAGCACCTGCGCGCAGACCATCAAGGTGGCCTCGGGCAGCACCGGGTTGACCTTGCCCGGCATGATGCTCGAGCCCGGCTGGAGGTCGGGCAGGTTGATCTCGGCAAGACCTGCCCGAGGCCCCGAGGCCATCCAGCGCAGGTCGTTGCAGATCTTGGTCAAGCTCACCGCGATCGTGCGCAGCTGCCCAGACAGCTCCACGAGCGCGTCCCGCGCGCCCTGGGCCTCGAAGTGGTTGCGAGCCTCTGTGAAAGGCAGACCGGTCGCGTCGGCCAGCTCGGCGATGACCCGGGGCGCGAAGCCCTGGGGTGTGTTGATGCCGGTGCCGACCGCCGTACCTCCCAGCGGCAGCTCCGCGACCCGGGGCAGCGCGGACTCGAGCCGCTGCACACCGGTCCGGACGGCTGCCGCGTAACCGCCGAACTCCTGCCCGAGCATCACCGGGGTGGCGTCCATCAGGTGAGTGCGTCCGGCCTTGACCACATCCGCGAACTCAGCGGCCTTCGACTCCAGGGACGATCCGAGGCGGTCCAGGGCCGGGATCAGCTGGTGAGTCGTCGAAGTGGTCGCCGCCACATGGATCGATGTCGGGAAGGTGTCGTTGCTCGACTGGCTGGCGTTGACGTGGTCGTTGGGGTGCACCTTGACCCCATGCTGCCCGGCCAGGGTGGCGAGCACCTCGTTCATGTTCATGTTCGATGAGGTGCCGGACCCGGTCTGGAAGACGTCGCACGGGAAGTGGTCGAGGTAGCGTCCGTCGACGACCTCGGCCGCAGCCGCCTGGATGGCCTTCGCCTCGTCGTCGTCGAGCACGCCGAGCTCGCCGTTCACCTTGGCTGCCGCCGCCTTCACCTGGGCCAAGGCCCGGATGTGCTCGGGCTCCAGCGGGTCACCGCTGATCGGGAAGTTCTCCACCGCCCGCTGGGTCTGGGCGCGCCACAGTGCGTCGGCGGGGACCTGGACCTCGCCCATGCTGTCGTGCTCGGTGCGGTAGTTCGCCATGGCCAGACCCTACGCGGTCAGTCGTTGCGTGACAGATAGAGCCAGTACTGCTCCTGGCGGGCCGCTCCGGCGTCGTGGTGCAAGGTCACCTCGTGCGGGATCGGAGCCACGTTCCCGAAGATCTGTTGCATCGCATGACGCAGGTCGGGCGCCTCCGCCGAGGACCAGAACATCAACGCCCCACCCGGCCGCAGCGCCGCGCGTGCCTGACGAAGGAAGTCCGGGCGGTAGATCAGCTCGTTGTGCTCGTGGACGACGAAACCCGGCCCGTTGTCGACGTCGAGCAGGATCACGTCGTAGGCGGCCGGGGTCGCCTCGGCCATGGCGATCCGGATGTCAGCGCTCATCACCGTGAGCCGCCGGTCGGCGAGGTACGACGGTCCGTGCGGGATGGTGCCGTCGCGCATCCACTGGACCAAGGTGTCCTCCAGCTCGACGACGACCAGCCGTTCCACCCGTTGGTCGGCGAGCACCTCATGCATGGTGAACCCGAGACCGAGCCCGCCGACCACCACGTCGCGAGGATGCTCGACGTGGCGCAGCGCCACGGCGGCCATCCGCTTCTCGCTGCTGGTCTCCACGGTGTCCATCACGAAGGCGCCGTTCACCCGCAGCTCGAGCACGGGAGTGGCGCCGGCACCGGTCTCGGGATCGCGGCGTTCCCTGAGGACCACCTCGCCGCGCTCGGTCTCGGCTCGGGCCACCTCGACGTACTCCATCGCCCCATCTTGCGACACGCGTCACCGACCCGGCGACCAGGCCGTCCTGCCTGTGCGATGGACCCGGAGGCATCGAGGTCGCACCTGCCAGACTGTCGGCATGCAGCAGCTGAGCGCGCTCGACGCACAGTTCCTCAACGTCGAGTCGCCTACTACCGTCGGTCACGTCGGCAGCCTGATCGTGCTCGACCCGGCCGCGGCCGAAAGCGTCGGCGCCGAGGGCTGGGGGCTGGAGGCGGTGCGCAACGTGCTCGAGCCGCGGATGCATCTGGCCCGACCGTTCCGCCAGCGACTGATGGAGCTGCCCCTCGGGCTCGGCCGCCCGTACTGGGTCGACGACCCGCACTTCGACATCGAGTTCCACCTGCGCGAGCTCGCTCTGCCCGCTCCAGGGACCCGGGAGCAGCTGGGCGAGCAGATCGCGCGCATCCACGCACGCCCGCTCGACCGGAGGCGGCCGCTGTGGGAGGCCTATGTCATCACCGGGCTGGAGGGTGACAAGGCCGCCTTCTACTCCAAGATCCATCACGCCGCGATCGACGGGATCTCCGGCGCCGAGATCTTGGAGACGGTGCTGGACGTCTCGCCGGAGCCGCGCGAGGTCGACGCCGAGGAGCAGGCGTTCGGGACGGAGGGCCTGCCGCAAGCGGCGGACCTGGTGCTGCGGGGTCTGGCGGCGATGGCGCTCAACCCGCTCGACCTGCTGCGAACCGTGCCGAGATCACTGCAGTACGTCGACCGGCTCCCCGGCGCGGCGAACTTCCCGGGTGCCCACCTGGTCAGCGAGACGGCCGGGCTCGTCGGGCGGTTGCTCGGCCAGCCACCGCCGGAGGTCGACGCCCGGGACCTCCGGGCGCCGCAGACCCCGATGAACGGCAGGATCACCGCGCACCGCCGGTTCGCGTTCGGGTCGGTGCCGCTCGCCGAGGTCAAGCGGGTCAAGAACCACTTCGGGCTGACCGTCAACGACGTCGTCATGGCGTTGACGACCGGCGCCCTGCGGCGGTGGCTGCTCGACCACGACAGCTTGCCGAGCACGCCACTGGTCGCCGCCGTACCGGTGTCCATCCGGACCGAGCACGTCCCGGGCGAGCACGCCAACCAGATCTCGGTGATGCTCGCCGAGCTGCCGACGCACGTCGCCGACCCCGTCGAACGGGTGAAGCTGATGGGCGCCTCGATGCAGGAGGCGAAGCGAGACTTCGACGCGGTCCCGGCCTCACTGCTGCAGGACCTGTCCGCACTGGTTCCCACGGCACTGTCCGGGCTCGCGGCCAGGGCGGTGTTCCGGCTGGCGACCGCGCCGGGCCTGCTGTTCAACCTGTTCGTCAGCAACGTACCCGGCCCGCAGCTGCCTCTGTACGTCGCCGGCGCACGTGTCGAGGGCATCTATCCGGTCTCCGCGGTCACCGACATCACCGGCGGCTTGAACATCACGCTGTTCTCCTACGACGGCGCCCTCGACTTCGGGCTGATCGCCTGTCGCGAGATGGTCCCCGACGTGTGGAACCTGATCGGCTACCTGCGGGACGCGCTGGACGAGCTGGTCGCCCTCGTGGAGTAGGGCGCGCCGGCGACCGGTGGCCGGTCCGCGGTGCGCCGGATCGCTTCCGCGAACGTCTCGTGCAGATCCCGCGGCACGTCGTGGCCCATGCCGTCGATCAGCAACAGCTCCGCCCCCGGGATCGAGTGCGAGGTCGCGCGGCCGCCGGAGACGTGCACCATCCGGTCGGAGAGCCCGTGGATCACCAGCGACGGCATCCGCAGGCTGCGCAGTGCGCGGGAGCGGTTCGGCTGTGCGACGACCGCCGCCATCTGGCGAGCCGCGCCGGCGGCGCTGAACCCTCGGTCCCAGGTCTCGCCCGCGCGCTCGCGGACCGTCTCCGTGGTGTCGGGGTAGAGCGGCGATCCGATGATCTTCCAGAGCCTCGCCGAGGCCGCGATGTAGTGCTCACGCGACTTCGAGCGCCTGGCCAGCAGCAGCGGCAGCAGTCTCGGGTCCTGCCAGCCGACGGAGCGGCGTCCGGTGGTGGACATGATCGAGGTGAGCGAGCGGACCCGATCTGGACACTGCAACGCCATCGTCTGCGCGATCATGCCGCCCATCGAGATGCCGACCACATGCGCCGCACCCACCCCGAGGTGGTCCAGCAGCCCGAACCCGTCGCCGGCCATGTCCTCGAGCGTGTACGGCGGCTTCGCCCGCAGCCCGGCGTAGGAGCGGGCGATGGACCCGCGCCTTATCCGACCGTCGACCCGGCTGGAGCGGCCCACGTCGCGGTTGTCGTAGCGGATCGCGAAGAAGTTGTGCTCGGCGAGCAGCGCGCAGAAGTCCGGGTCCCACCAGGTCATCGGCCCACCGAGGCCCATCACCAGCAGCAGCGGGTCACCGGCCGGGTCGCCGAAGGTCTGGTAGCAGATGTCCACACCCCCGGGGAGCGAGGCGATCTGCTCCTCGGAGACCACGACACCCGACCGGGGGGTGCTGGTCACGCTGTGCCCTTCCGCTCTGCCGACGTAGCTGGTCAGTCTAGGCACCCTGAGCTCAGCGCCGCTCGGGGAGCCAGCCTGCCGGAAGCTCGCGGCGCCACGGTGGATCCGCCCCGCTGCGCGAGCAGGTGACGGCGGCCGCGGCGCCGGCGGCCGTCAGCAGCTCGGACAGGTGTGCGGTCTCCAGCGAGGCGAGCGCGCCGGGCGCAGCCGAGGGGACCTGCCAGTGCCACAGCACGGCGAGGACGGCCGCCATGAAGGAGTCCCCAGCGCCCACGGTGTCCACCACCTCTGTCGCCGGAGAGCTGACCTCCGCGACGGCTTGGTCGGTGAACGCGGTGGCGCCTGCCCCTCCGCGGGTCACGATCACCAGCTCGGTCCGTCCGGAGGCCAGCAGCTCGCGGGCCAGGGCGGTCACCGGCTCCCCGGGCCGGAGCAGGTCGAGGTCCTCGTCACTGACCTTCACCAGTGTGCTCAGCGCCGCCGATCCGGCGACCCCGCGCCAGGCGGTCGCGGGGTCGTCGACGAACGCCGGTCGGATGTTCGGGTCGTAGGAGACGAACCGGCCCTCTGCTCCCGCGCGCCTGGCCATCCCCAGCACGGTGTCGCGTCCCGGCGGGAGACTCGCCCCGAGGGAGCCGATGTGCAGCCCGGTCGCGTCGGGGAGTGGCTGGTCGGGCAGGTCCCACGTCAGGTCGAACTCGTAGCGGGCAGCGTTGTCCGGCCCGATCCGGGCGACCGCCGTACTCGTCTCGCCGCCGGTCCGGACCGAGCCGGGGGAGAGCTCTGCTCCGCTGTCTCGCACGTGGTCCGCGACGAGCCGGCCGTGTGGGTCGTCACCGAGCGTGGTGACCAGCAGGGTGGGCACGCCGAGCCGGGCGAGGCCGATGGCGACGTTCATCGGGGATCCGCCGGGGGAGGTGGTCGACCCGCCGCCGTGCTCATGCACCAGGTCGACCAGGGACTCGCCCACCACCGACAGCCGGGCTGAGACAGACCCCGCTGGCATCAGTGCTCGAAGTCGACAGCGGAGTACGCGCGCAGCTTGGCGAGCTTGTGCTCGCTGGTGATCGAGCGGATCGTGCCGCTGCGCGAGCGCATCACCAGGGAGTGGGTGCTGGCGCCTCCGGCGCGGTACCGGACGCCGCGCATCAGCTCGCCATCGGTGATCCCGGTGGCCACGAAGAAGCAGTCGTCGCCGGTGACCAGGTCGTCGGTGGTGAGGATGGCGTCGAGGTCGTGTCCCGCGTCGACGGCGCGGTCACGCTCCTCTTCGTCCGCGGGCCACAGCCGGCCCTGGATGACCGCGCCCATGCACTTCATCGCGCAGGCGGCGATGATGCCCTCGGGGGTTCCGCCGACCCCGAGCAACAGGTCGACCCCGGTGTCCGGACGGGCCGCCATGATCGCACCGGCCACGTCACCGTCGGTGATGAACTTGATCCGGGCGCCGGTCGCTCGGATCTCCTCGACGATCTTCTCGTGCCGGGGCCGGTCGAGCAGGACCACCGTCACGTCCGCCGGGGCGCTGCCCTTGGCCTTCGCGACCTGGTTGATGTTCTCCGAGATGGGGTAGCGGATGTCCACCAGGTCGGCCGCGTCCGCACCGGTGACCAGCTTCTCCATGTAGAACACCGCGGACGGGTCGTACATGGAGCCTCGTGGCCCCACCGCGAGCACCGAGATGGCGTTGGTCATCCCCTTGGCGGCCAGCGTGGTGCCGTCGATGGGGTCGACCGCCACGTCACACGCGGGACCGGTTCCGTCGCCGACCTCCTCGCCGTTGTAGAGCATCGGCGCGTTGTCCTTCTCGCCCTCGCCGATGACCACCGTCCCGCGCATGCCGACGGTGGAGATCAAGGCACGCATGGCGTTCACCGCGACACCGTCGGCCCCGTTCTTGTCGCCGCGCCCGACCCACCGCCCCGCCGCCATCGCCGCGGCCTCGGTCACCCGGACCAGCTCGAGCGCCAGGTTCCGGTCCGGTGCTTGGTGTGCTGCGGTCAGGTCCGGGGGGAGGCCGGTGTCAGACATGTCGTGATGGTAACCGAGTCAGCAGTTGCCGCCGCGTCCGTGCGGGAGGCTCAGTGCTTCGCTGCGGCGCCGTAGATCGCGATCTCGGTGGCCTTCACGACCGCCCACACCCTCCGGCCGGGCACCAGTGACAGCTGGGTGGCCGAGGCCGGCGTCACGTCCGCGATCAGGGCTCTGCCCGCGTCGAGGTGTACCCGCACCGCAGCGCCGTGCGGGACGACCGAGCGCACTGTGCCTCGCCAGCGGTTGCGCGCGCTGCCGAAGGGCTCGTCGAGGCTCAGTGCCACGGCGGCCGGAGGGAAGCTGGCGAACACCTCCCCGTCGAACGGCGTGGTCGAGGTCAGTGGCGTCCCGTCGGCGAGCGTGACGTCGGTCCCGGCGCTGTGTCCGCGCAGGGCGTTCAGCCCGACCAGGCGGGCCACGTGCTCGGTGCGGGGTCGTTGCGCCACCTCGTCCGGCGTCCCCACCTGGGCGATGGTGCCCTCGTCGAGGACGACCACCCGGTTCGCCACGGTCATCGTGTCGATGGCGTCGTGGGTGACCAGGACGCTGACCCCACCGAACTCCGAGAGGTGACGGGACAGCTCGAACCGCAGTCCCATCGCCACCGCCACGTCGAGCGACGCGAGGGGCTCGTCGAGCAAGAGCAGCGCCGGGTCGGTGGCCAGCGCGCGGGCGATGGCGACCCGCTGCGCCTGCCCTCCGGAGAGCTGTCCGGGCCGCCGATCCGCCAGATCGCCCACGCCGAGGCGGGCGAGCCATGCCGCGGCGACCTGGCGTGACTGAGTCCGGCCAGCACCTCTGCTGCGCGGGCCGAAGGCGACGTTGTCCAGGGCGCTGAGATGAGGGAACAGCAGCTGGTCCTGGAAGACCAGGCCGACGTTGCGCCGCTGGACCTGGGTGGGCGTCCCGGCGTCGTCGTCCCATACCTCCCCACGGCAAGCGATGTGCCCGTCGGTGAGCGGGACCAGCCCCGCGAGCGCTCGGACGAGGGTCGACTTGCCCGAGCCGTTCGGGCCGATGACCGCGATCACCTGACCTGGTTCTCCGGCGAGGGCCACATCAAGGGTGAAGCCGCCGCGTCGTACCACGATGTCGGCGTCCAGGTACGGGCTCACCGGCGACCAGTCATCGCGCAGCCTGGTAGAGCCAGCGGTCGCGGAGCAGGGTGAGTATCAGCACGGAGACCAGCAGCAGGATCACGCTGAGCACGAGGGCGGAGTCGGAGTCGGACTGGAGCTCGCTGTAGACCGCCAGCGGCATCGTCTGCGTGGTGCCTGGGAAGTTGCCGGCGAAGGTGATCGTGGCGCCGAACTCGCCCAGGGAGCGGGCGAAACCGAGGACCAGCCCCGCGATGATCCCGGGAAGCGCGAGCGGGAAGGTGACCCTGCGGAAGGTGGTCCACCGGTCCGCTCCCAAGGTGGCCGCCACCAGGTCGTAGTCCCGGTTGCCGGCGCGCATCGCCCCCTCGACGCTGATCACGAAGAACGGCAGGGCGACGAACGTGTGCGCGATGACGACCGCGGTCGTGGTGAAGGGGATGGTGATGCCGAGGTCGCGCAGCGGGGCGCCGAACAGGCCGTTGCGCCCGAACGCGGTGAGCAGCGCGACGCCGGCGACCACCGGCGGGAGGACCAGCGGGACGGTCACCACTCCGCGCAGCAGCGAGCGGCCGGGGAAGTCGACCCGGGCCAGCACCCAGGCCAGCGGCAGCCCGAGCAGCAGGCAGACCACCATCGCCAGGGCCGAGGTGAGCAGCGAGAGCCACAAGGCGTCTTGGACCGTGGGGTCCGTCAGTCGTTCGGGAAGCGCCGCCCAGGGGGTGCGCACCAGCAGAGCGAGCAGGGGGACGACCAGCACGGCGAGTCCCACGAGCGCGGGCAGTAGCAGCCGGCCGGGGGCTCGGCCGACCGAAGGCTTGGCCCTCGGTCCCCGCGCTGGGCTCCGGAGGTCTCTTCGCACGTCGTCGGAGGTGGTCACGGCGTCCCGAAGCCGGCGTCGCCGAGGACGCTCTGCCCTCGCTCGGACAGCACCAGCTCGACCCACGACTGGGCGAGGTCCGGGCTCCGGCTCTGCTCCAGCGTGGCGATCGGGTAGCGGTTGACCTGACCCGCGGCCCGCGGGATCTCGAAAGTCTCCACCTTCTCGCCGGCTGCCACCGCGTCGCTGCGGTAGACCAGTCCGGCGTCGGCCTCGTCGAGCTCGACCTTGGTCAACACGGCTTTCACGTCCACCTCGAAGCTCCTCGGCGCTGCCTGGACCCGGTTGGCCTCCAGCAGCGTCTGGGCGAGCGCGCCGCACGGGGCGGACTCCTCGCAGGCCACGTAGTCGACCCCCTCCTGACCGAGGTCGGCGAACGTGCCGATCCCGGCCGGGTTGCCGGCCGGAACGACCAGCACCAGGGTGTTGGTGGCGAACACCTCCGGCTCCGTAGCCGTCGTGCCGGCGTCGACGGCTGTCGCCATGGTCGCCTCGTCGGCGGTGGCGAGGACGTCGGCAGGCGCGCCTTCCACCGCCTGGCCGGCCAGGGTCGCGCTGGAGTCGAAGGAGATGCGTACGTCGACACCGGGGTGCTCGCGCTCGTAGTCGGCCTCCAGCACGCCGAAGGTCTCGGTCAGCGAGGAGGCCGCGAGCACGGTGAGCGTCTCTGCGTCCGAGGAGTCGCCGTCCGCGGTGACCCCGCAGCCCGCGAGCAGGGCCAGCAGCAGGGGCGGCAGCAGGGCCGGCAGCAGGGGCGGTAGCAGGGCCGGTAGCCGGGCTGGTAGCCGAGCCGGCGCGGAGGGTCGTGCCCCCGCCGGTGCAACCCCCCGGGGCCTCATGGCAGCTCCACCACCACGTTGGTGGACTTCACCGAGGCGATGGCGACCACGCCCTCCTCCAGACCGAGCTCGTCGGCGGCCTCCGTGCTCATCAAGGACACCACCCGGTAGGGCCCACAGATCAGCTCGACCTGCGCCATCACGGTGTCCCGGGTGACCGAGGTGACGATGCCGCGTAGCCGGTTCCGGGCGCTCACCGAGGCTGCTCGCGCAGGGTTGCTGGCGCCGTCGGGACCGGTCTCGGCCAGGCTCTTGGCGAGCCTGGCGAGGTCGCGTCCGGCTATCGCGGTGCGACCGTCCGCACCGGTGGTCGCGCCCACGCGTCCGGCGTCGACCCAGCGGCGAAGGGTGTCGGTGCTGACGCCGAGGACGTCGGCTGCTTCCGCAACTCGGTAGGCATGCATGCAGCAAGTGTGCCGCATCCGCGGCCCATCGTGCCATCTCTGCGCCGCAGATGCGGTTCAGAGTCGCTCGCGGACGGGCTGGCACCCCACGGCATGGCTGGTGGGGACTCACCGGAGATGATGGCTGGGTGAGCGGACAAGGCGGTGGGAGGTACCAGCGGTCGGCGGCCGGGATGGTCGGTGCGCTGGGGATCCTGCTGGTGCTGGTGGTCGGCTTCGTGCTGCTGCGCGACCTCGACCGCAACGACCCCGAGCCGCCCGCGCAGGCCGTGGACTACCAGCAGAGCGCCCAGTACGCCGCCGACCAGGCGCCTTTCGCGGTGCTCGCACCCCCTGAGCTCCCGGCGGGATGGCGCGCGACGAGCGTCGGGTACACACCCGAGCCTCCTCGCTGGCACCTGGGGCTGCTCAACGACACAGGTGACTACGTCGGGTTGGAGCAGGCCACGGACTCGGCCGAGTCACTGGTCTCGACGTACGTCGACGACGAGGCGACCCGCGACGAGCAGGTGCGCATCGACGGGGAGCTCTGGGCAGCCTGGACCGACGTGGAGGGCGACCGTGCCCTGGTGCGGGAGGGCGACCGCGTCACCACGCTGGTCGTCGGCCCGGTGGAGCAGGACGTGCTGGTCGACTACGTCCGGTTGCTGCGCTGACCCCCGTCTCCTCCCGGCTGTCCCGAGTCCTGGTCGCCGGCCATCGCCGCCTCGAGACGCTGTTTGGCCCCCTCCAGCCACCGCTGGCAGACCTTGGCGAGGTGCTCTCCGCGCTCCCAGAGCGCCAGTGACTCCTCCAGGCTTGTCCCTCCGGCCTCGAGGCGGCGGACCACCTCCACCAGCTCGTCGCGGGCGGTCTCGTAGCTCGGGTCCTCGGCCATCTAGGTCTCCTCGTCCTCGAGCGCCGCGTCGTCAGGTGCTGGATGCGCCGGAGCAGCCTGCGCGGGTGACAGGTCGGTGACCAGGACGGCGAGGCGCCCGTCGTGCACGCGTGCCTCCAGCCGCTGGTCGATGTCCACCTGGCCGAGGCTGCTCACCACGTGACCTTCGTCGTCCTGCAGCACCGCGTAGCCGCGCTGCAGGGTCGCCAGCGGGGACAGGCTCCGCACCCGGGCGAGCCGGTGGGAGAGGTCGTCCTCGGCGCGGTCGAGCTGGTGCCGCAGGCAGCGGCGTGTGCGGGAGCGCAGCTCCTCCACCTCGACCGAGCGGGCGCCGAGATGGGTGCGTGGGTCGGCCAGGCTGGGCCGCGCGCGGAGCGAGACGAGCTGGTCCTGCTGCTGGGTGAGCCAGCTTCCGAGCAGCTGGCGCGATCGGTCGCGAAGCCGGGTGACGCGCTCGGTCTCCTCGGCCACGTCCGGGACGACCAGCTTCGCGGCGTCGGTGGGGGTCGAGGCGCGCACGTCGGCGACCAGGTCCAGCAGGGGTGAGTCGGGTTCGTGCCCGATCGCGGAGACCACCGGCGTGCGAGCTCGGTGCACCGCTCGCACCAGCGCCTCGTCGGAGAACGGCAACAGGTCCTCGACGGAACCTCCGCCCCGGGCGATCACCACCACGTCGACGCCGGGATCGCGGTCGAGCTGCTCGACCGCTGCGATCACCTCTCGGGCGGCGCCAGGACCCTGCACGGCGGTGTGCACCACCCGGAACTGCACCGCCGGCCAGCGACGTCGCGCGTTCTCCAGCACGTCTCGCTCCGCGGCCGACTGCTGGCCGGTGACCAGGCCCACCCTGCGTGGCAGGAACGGCAGCGTCCGCTTCAGCTCGCGCGCGAAGAGTCCCTCGGCGGCCAGCAGCTGACGGCGACGCTCCAGCCGGGCAAGCAGCTCGCCGAGCCCCACCATCCGAATCTCGCGGGCGACCAGGCTCAGCGTGCCGCGGTTGGCGTAGAAGGAAGGTTTCGCGTGCACCACGATGCTGGCGCCTTCGACGACGGGCGGGTTGAGTGCGTCGAACACCTGGCGAGAGCAGGTCACCGACACCGAGATGTCGGCCACGGAGTCGCGCAGGGTGAGGAAGACGGTGTTCATCCCTTGCCGTCGACTCAGCTGGGCGACCTGGCCTTCGACCCAGACGACACCGAGGCGTTCGATCCACCCGGCGAGCGCGTTGGCGACCTGCCGGACGGGTGCCGGTGACTCCGGGCTGGTCTGCAACGCCACGCCTGGCACCCTATGGCAGGGCACCTACGATGGAGCCATGAGTCCGTCCGACCTGGGGATCCCGCCGGTGCTGAGCCCGGACGCGGCTGATCGCGCGGCCGACCGCACGGTGCTGCTGGCCGCTCCACGCGGCTACTGCGCGGGTGTGGACCGCGCCGTGATCACGGTCGAGAAGGCGTTGGACCTCTACGGCGCGCCGGTCTACGTGCGCAAGCAGATCGTGCACAACCGGCACGTGGTCGCCGGGCTGGAGTCCCGGGGTGCGGTCTTCGTGGAGGAGCTCGACGAGGTGCCGGAGGGCTCCACCGTGGTGTTCTCCGCCCACGGAGTCTCGCCGCTGGTCCACCAGCAGGCCGGCGAGCGCGGCCTGAAGGCCATCGACGCCACCTGCCCGCTGGTGACCAAGGTGCACCACGAGGCTCGGCGCTTCGCAGGCGACGACTACGACATCCTGCTGATCGGACACGAGGGCCACGAGGAGGTCGAGGGCACCTCCGGGGAGGCTCCAGGGCACATCCAGCTCGTGCAGGGCCCCGACGACGTCGCGGGCATCACGGTCCGGGACCCGGCGAAGGTCGCCTGGCTGTCGCAGACCACGCTGTCGGTGGACGAGACGATGCAGACCGTGGACCGGATCCGTGAGCGGTTCCCGCAGCTGCTCGACCCGCCCTCGGACGACATCTGCTACGCCACCCAGAACCGGCAGGTCGCGGTGAAGGAGATCGCAAGGGACGCTGACCTGGTCATCGTCGTCGGCTCCGGCAACTCCTCGAACTCGGTGCGCCTGGTCGAGGTCGCCCTCGAGGCGGGTGCCGCGGCCGCCTACCGTGTCGACGACGCGAGCGAGATCGACGAGGACTGGCTGGCGGGGGTGCGCACGGTCAGCGTGACCTCAGGCGCGTCGGTGCCCGACGACCTGGTGGCCGGGGTGCTCGCCTTCCTCGCCGAGCGCGGCTACCCGGACGCGAAGGCCTTGCAGACCGCCGAGGAGTCGCTGATCTTCGCGCTGCCACCTGAGTTGCGGCGCGACATCAGGGCAGCCGCGCAGGCCAGCCCGTCGCAGAGCTGACTCAGCCGCCCCGGCGTCCGGCCTGGGCCGGCAGCCGTCCCCGCACTGCCATCTGGCGTAGCGCAAGGGTCACCAAGGTGACCGCATATCCGGTGACCAGTGTTCCCGCGTGGTGGGCCAGCCCGGAGACCACCGCCTGGATGACGCCGTCGCCGGGTTCAGCCAACCAGCCACGACTCAGCAGCGCGAGCGCGAAGAACGTGCCGAGCATGAGAAGCGGAGGCAGGACGCCGACGATGAACAGGTCGCGAGGGCGGACGGCGAGCGCGGCCGCGACACAGATCGCCACGAACGCGACGTCGAAGAGGAGCGCGACCTCGCCGCTGATCAGCACGTTGCCGATGGCGACCGCCAGGGCCGCAGCAACCGCGATGCTCACCACCGGGCGAGCGGGCTTGCGGCCCTCCTCCCACAGGGTGCGCTGGCTCACAGCTGCAAAACTACGGGCCGATGGGACCGGACCGTGGAAGCCGCGCCGACCTCGGTGCTGCGCTGTATCGGCTGGTCAGGCGCCTTCGGCACGACGCTGCTCCGGCAGTTCTGGCAGCTCCGGCCCCTGGCGCAGGTCGGGCAGCGGGTCTCGAGGCTCAGCAACGGCCTCCAGCAGCTCAGCGGTGGTGAGCGCACGCGGCGTCTCGGAGACGGCCGGGGGTTTGGGAAGCACCTCGTCGGTGACCTCCATCTCGGTGAACCTGCGCGCCGAGACGAGCACCCGCGTTTCCAGGGAACCGATCGCCCGGTTGTAGCTGTTCACCGCGGCGGTCAGTGAGCGGCCGAGCTTGTCCAGGTGCCCGCCCAACCTTCCGATCCGGTCGTAGAGCTCGCGGCCGAGCTCGTGGATGTCCCTGGCCCGCTCGGCCAACGCCTCCTGCGTCCAGGCGTATGCGACGGTGCGCAGCAGTGCGATCAGCGTGGTCGGCGTGGCCAGCACCACCTGCCGACCGGCGGCGTAGTCCAACAGGTCCGGGTCGGCCTCCAGTGCGGCGGACAGGAACGACTCCCCGGGCACGAAGAGCACAACGAACTCCGGCGTGGCCGACAGCGCCCGCCAGTACCCCTTCGCGCCGAGGGCGTCCACGTGGTGGCGCAGCTGACGGGCGTGGCGGGCCAGGTGGGCGTCGCGTTGGGCGTCGGAGTCGGCGAGACCGGCGTCGAGAGCGGCGTCCAGAGGTACCTTCGCGTCGACGACGACGCTCTTGCCGCCGGCGAGGTGGACCACCAGGTCCGGGCGCAGCACACCATCGCCGTCGCGGAGCGAGACCTGCTCGGCGAAGTCACATCGCGACACCATCCCGGCCAGCTCCACGGCTCTGCGCAGGTGCAGCTCTCCCCAGCGGCCGCGCACCTGCGGCTTGCGCAGCGCGGTGGACAGGGCGGAGGTCTCCCGCCGCAGTGCCTCGGTGGAGTAGCGCATGTCATCGACCTGCTGCGTCAGCTGGCCGCGCCAGGAGACCTGCTGTCGCTCGAGGTCACGAACCTGGCCGTGCAGGCGCTCGAGACCTTCCCGCACGACCGCGTGGTCGGCGGCGGCCCGCGATGCGACCTCCGAGTGCCGCGTGTCGGCTCGGTCGCTGCTGCGGGCACGAGTCCACGCCGCCGCGCCGAGTGCGCCCAGCGCCACGCCGAGCACGACGCCGAGGGCGAGGAACAGCAGTGTGGTGGAGACGGTGTCTGGTGCCATGGCTCCATGGTCCGACACCGCACCGACATTTCGCCGCATTGCGGACCGCGGGCGTCGCGCACCGCCGGGGTCACCACTGGGGTCACGACAGCTCGACGATGACCGGCGCGTGGTCGCTGGCACCCTTGCCGGCACGCTCCTCGGTGTCGATGAACGCACCCGTCACCCGGTCCGCGAACGCGGGGGAGCCGAGCACGAAGTCGATGCGCATGCCGCGGTTGCGCTCGAACCGCTGCCGGTAGTAGTCCCAGTACGTGAACACGCCGGGTCCGGGTGCATGCGGCCGCACCACGTCGACGTACCCGCTCTCGACGATGGCCTGGAACGCCGCCCGCTCCGGCGGGGAGACGTGCGTGCTGGTGGCGAACCGGCTGATGTCGAAGACGTCCTCGTCGAGCGGTGCGATGTTCCAGTCCCCGGTGAGCGCGATCTGCGCCCGCGGATCCCGGTCGAGCCAACCCTGCGCCGCGGTGCGCAGGTGGGCGAGCCAGTCCAGCTTGTAGTCCAGGTGCGGGTCGCCGAGCGCGCGGCCGTTCGGCACGTAGAGCGACCACACCTGCACGCCGCCACAGGTGACGGCGAGCGCGCGGGCCTCGTCGGCCAACGGCTCGCCCCACTGCGGCATGCCCTCGAACCCGAGGCGTACGTCGGCCAGCCCCACGCGGCTCGCGATCGCCACGCCGTTCCACTGGTTGAAGCCGTAGGTGGCCACCTCGTAGCCCATCGCCTGCAGGCCCATCAACGGCCACTGGTCGTCGCGGGCCTTGGTCTCCTGCAGGGCCAGCACGTCGATGCCGTGGCGCTCGACCAGCGCCTCCACCCGGCCGATCCGCGAGCGGATGGAGTTCACGTTGTAGGTGGCCAGGCGCACGGGGCCACTTTCGCACGTACGCACGACTGCTGCCCCTGCCGAGCCCGGTCGAGGGCGCTGCCGGACGTGCGCACGATCGCGGCCCTCGCCCGCCGTAGACTTCCCGCACGTGGCACTCACCATCGGCATCGTCGGGCTCCCCAACGCCGGAAAATCCACCCTGTTCAACGCGCTGACCAAGAACGAGGTGCTGGCGGCTAACTACCCGTTCGCGACCATCGAGCCGAACGTCGGCGTGGTCGGCGTACCGGACGACCGGTTGCCCAAGCTCGCCGAGCTGTTCGACTCGGCGAAGGTGGTCCCGGCGACCGTGCAGTTCGTCGACATCGCGGGCATCGTCCGGGGTGCCTCCGAGGGGGAGGGGCTCGGCAACAAGTTCCTCTCCCACATCCGCGAGTCCGACGCGATCTGCCAGGTGACGCGCGTCTTCCGCGACGAGGACGTCACCCACGTCGAGGGCAAGGTCTCCCCATCCGACGACATCTCCACGATCCAGACCGAGCTGATCCTCGCCGACCTGCAGACCGTCGACAACGCCCTGCCCCGGCTCGAGAAGGAGGCGCGGCTGCACAAGGACAAGGGGGCCAAGCTCGCCGCCGCGCAGGAGGCGAAGGCAGCGCTCGAGGCGGGTACGCCGATCACTGCCACCGCGCTCGACAGGTCGCTGTTGCGCGAGCTGATGCTGATGACCGCGAAGCCCTACCTCTACGTGTTCAACTGCGACGGCGACGAGCTGGCCGACGAGACGCTGAAGTCGGCGATGCAGGAGCTGGTGGCGCCCTCGGAGGCGATCTTCCTGGACGCGAAGTTCGAGGCCGAGCTGGTCGAGCTGGACGACGACGAGGAGGCCCGCGCGATGCTCGCCGAGATGGGGATCACCGAGCCCGGTCTGGACACCCTCGCCCGCGTCGGATTCTCCACTCTCGGCCTGCAGACCTACCTGACCGCCGGCCCGAAGGAGGCCCGCGCCTGGACCATCCCGCGCGGCGCCC